>PXFD01000044.1 GCA_003564505.1 Syntrophomonadaceae bacterium | reverse complement strand
TCCAGCAGTTCAATGACTTGAAAAGCAAAATGGATACGAACCTGACAATCCAGGCTTATGCTAAAGCACAAAATGACTTCAGCCAGTTCATGCAGGAAGTTAACAGTGCTATCAGTGAAGGGATTAATCCTGAGGCTGATAAAGAAGCATAGTTCTTCTTGCTTAACTTGAGAAAAAATAGTATTTTCTTGCCAAAAAAATTACCAGCGCTGTTGTTTATTAAGAGGCGCTGGTAATTTTTGTTAATTAAAAAATAATTAGCCTGAAAGAGCCTGGTAGGCCAGACATTATAATCTATTTGACAATCAAGACATTCTTTACGGTACAGTGGGCTACCTTGTTACTGACACTGCCCAGAAACATTTCTCTTACCCCTTTAAGACGGTGACTACCGATAATCAAAAGGTTAAAATCGCCCCGGTCGGCCATCTTACAGATACCGTCGGCCGGAGACTGCTTGCCAACAAGGACTTTTGTTTCAGTTTTGACGTCATTTTCTTTCAGTTTTTCCGCTGCTTTATTAACAACCTTTTCTGCTTCCTCCTGCATGTTCTTTTTAACCTGGGCCCAGTAATCGTCGGACATATGCACAGAAATTCTATTCTTAACATCATACTCTCCGGTAACATGGAGTACTGTTACCTCTGCATCTAAACCTTTAGCCATAGTAATAGTCTCATCAATCACTCTTTCTGAATGCTCATCACCATCGATCGCCATTAAAATACGATACAAAAAAGTTCACTCCTTTTAATATATTACTGACTATTTATTGCCTTACTTAACAATCATAACAGAAGTACAGCCTAAATGGGCTACCTTGTTGCTGACACTACCCAAAAACATTTGTGTCACACCTCGCAAACCACGGCTGCCTACCATCACCAGATCAAAGTTTCCTTCAGAAGCAACCTCGCAAATAGCGTCTGCCGGAGCCTTGTGGCCCATAACAACTTTTGTTTCAACGCTTACCCCTTTTTCCTTGAATGGTTTAGCTGAATTGGCCAGCAGTTCTTCCGCTTCTTCTTTTACCTGGTTATTAATTTTTTTCCAATCTTCATCTGTTATTTGCATAGAAAACCGCGGGCTAAAAACATACTCTCCTACAACCGTCATAATTGTAACTTTAGCATTTAGAGCCTCTGCCAGGACAAGCCCTTTATCAATCACCTTCTTTGCGTGGTCAGAACCGTCAGTAGCAATTAGAATACGCTGCATTTAGGTTTCCTCCTTGTCTGAATTTAATAAAACATTCGACAAAAGAAGTTCCTATTCCTATCACAATAAGAAATTAATACAAAATTATTCTTAAGATAGCCTTCTGGAATTTTACAATTAAAGGCAGCTGCCTTCAATTAAGCAATTTCAATATTAATTCGCAAAAATCTGCCATATGCGGTTGAAGACAGCTATCAATCAGTTATAATAAGGGTAGAGGTAATTTTATTATTACAGCAATTTAACCAGCATCACTTTCAAAAACAGTCTTCTGAGATGACAAAGCTTTGTTTTGTTAGAGCAACAAGCTAGCATCTAATAATTAAGGAGGATTACTAGATGGAACTTTTAAATAAGGAAGAAATGGAATTACTTTTAACCCAGAGTGAAAAAGAAACCTGCATTTCAATTTACATGCCCACCCAGAAGGGGCGGGAGAGGGCTAAAGAAAACTCTATCCGCTTTAAAAACTTGCTTTCTAAAATAGAAGAACAGCTGGAAGACCGTGGACTTCACCATTCAAACAAGGATTCTCTTCTCGAGCCGGCGAAAAAAATGCTCAGTGAGAGTATCTACTGGGCAAACCAGAGTGAAGGTTTGGCCTATTTTTTGACCAACGGTTTTTCCCGCTACTACCGTTTGCCTGTAAAGTTTACAGAGCGGGCAGTTGTAAGAAGATCTTTTCATTTAAAACCTCTATTCCCCCTGCTCTCATCTGATGGCCTGTTCTATATACTGGCCCTCAGCCAAAAAGATGCCCGCCTGCTGCGCGGCACCCAGGGTACAATTGAAGAAATGGATTTAAGCAAGGTCATTGAGCGGTTCGAATCTGAGTTCGGGGAAGAACTGCCGGAACAATACCTGCAATTTCATCCCGGGGCACCTGGTTCAGGAAATGTTCGCTCAGCAATATACTTCGGGCATGGTGGAGAAATCGACAGCATACAAAAAGAAAGGTTGCTTAAATATTTCCGCTTTATAGACAGGGAGATCCATGATTTAATCGGCAATAAGAATGCCCCGATAATTTTAGCCTGTGTCGACTACCTGGCGCCTCTATATAGAGCCAGCAATAAACACCCTCTTTTATTCGAAGAAACAATTAAAGGAAACCCTGAAAATATAAATAGCCATGATCTACATGAAAAAGCCTGGGAGATTGTTAAACCATACTTCCAGCAAAAGCAGGAAGAAGCCAAAGCCAGGTACCATGAGCTTAAAGGCACAGGCAAAACATCAAACGACATACTGGAAATTTTACCTGCTTCATATCACGGCAGAATCAGCGATCTCTTTGTAACAACCGGCCTCCAACAGTGGGGCTCCTATGACCCGGAAAATGAAAATATCAGCCTTTATGACGAACAGAAAACCGGAAGCGAAGACTTAGTTGACCTGGCAGCTGCTAAAAGCTTTGCCAACAATGGTAGCGTTTATGCGCTCGATCATGAACACATGCCGGATACAGCTCCGGCAGCGGCAATTTTCCGCTGGTAACATTACAGGGTGATTCTGATGGCTTTAACTCGTAAGGAATTTATAAAAAAAGGCTGCTTATATTGCGGAACCGGTTTATTTTGTCTGGCCGGTGGTTCAATGCTGCTTAATGCCTGCAGCCCGCTGGAAGAAGTGCCTGATGAAAACCATGAGGACCAGCCTGCTTCCTGGCAGCCAGCCTACGCAACATTGGCTGCAAATGGGCAAATGGCAGAAAGGGTTGAGCAGTTTTACCATATCTTCAATCACTGTAACCTCTGCCCACGGCACTGCGGTGTAAATCGCAATGCCGGTGAAAGAGGCTTCTGCCAGGCTCCAAAAAATGCCGTGGTTTACAGTCATCAGCCTCACTTTGGTGAAGAACTGCCCCTGGTAGGCAATAATGGTTCCGGAACTATCTTTTTCTCCAACTGCAACCTGCGCTGTGTTTTCTGCCAAAACTATCCCATCGCTCATCATGGCTGGGGAAGTGAAGCCAGTGATGAAGAAGTTGCAGAAATGATGCTTAATTTACAAAATAACGGCTGCCATAATATCAATCTGGTAACTCCTACCCATGTCCTGCCTAATATTATCGGAGCAACAAAAATAGCTTTTGAAAAAGGGCTTGAAATCCCCCTTTGCTACAACACCAGCGGTTATGAAGAAGTTGAAACAGTGAAAATGTTGGAAGGCATTGTTGATATTTATTTGCCGGACCTTAAATTTATGGATGGTGAAAAGGCAGAGCGTTTCAACATGGCCAGGGCCTACGATTATCCCGAGAAAACAAAAGAAGCAATCATTGAAATGCACAATCAGGTTGGTGATCTTGTCACCGATGAAAGAGGTATAGCTAAAAGCGGCTTAATGATCCGCCACCTGGTAATGCCCAACCGGGTTTCTAATCCTAAAGATTTCGCTTACTGGGTGGCTGAAAATCTTTCTAAAGATACCTATGTAAATATTATGTCACAGTATCGTGTAGAGTTTGAAGCATTTGAATATGAAGAAATCGCCAGGGCCATTACATCTGAAGAGTACGTGGAAGCAATGGATTGGGCTAAAGAAGCCGGCCTGACCAACCTGGATGAGCGTTCACTCGCCCAGCTGGATCTTCACCGCCGCAGTCTTGATTAAGCAATTAAGCACAGTTTAGCCCCATAAACCGGGCAATTGAGTCGAACAAAAAGCACACTTGCCCCGGTCAAGATGCACTTCTTCAATCACGAACCCCACTCTTTTGATCACCTTCTCTTTGCACTCCGGGCAAAAGGTGTTTTCAGCTTCGTGGCCTGTTACCTTGGCGATATAAACGTGATGCAGGCCTGCTTCGAGGGCTTTTTCGCGGGCCCTCTCCAGGGTTGAAACAGGAGTACGGGGCAGTCCTGAAAGCTGGTAAAGCGGATAAAAGCGGGCAAAGTGCAGCGGAACATCAGGGCCAATCTCCCTTACAATCCATCTGCACATCTCACTAATTTCCCCGGGATCATCATTAACAGTAGGGATAACTATATTGGTTATTTCGATATGGACACCTGCCTCATGCAAAATCTTTAAACTCTTTAAGACATTATCAAGTTCTCCACCAACATATTCCCGGTAAAATTCCTCGTTGAAACCTTTTAAATCAAAGTTAACAGCATCGATTTTTTCAGCGATAGCCCGCAGCGGCTCTTCATTGATATAACCTCCTGTATGCATCAGGTTAAGGAGCCCATGCTCTTTTGCCTTTGCGGACAGGCTGTCCATGTATTCATAGAACACCACAGGTTCTCCAAAGGCATAGCTAAGCGCCGGCAACCCTGCAGTCAGGGCATAATCGATAATTGCTTCGGGAGGCATATCGTAAGCGTGGACATCTTCCGGTTTAACCAGGGCCATATCCCATACTTCACAAAACTTACAGGCCAGGTTGCAGCCTGCAGTAGAAACTGATAGCGCCCTGCTACCGGGCAAAACATGGAAGAAAGGTTTGCGTTCAACAGGATCCTCCTGCACCAGGGCCGGGTTGCCATAAACCATGGTGTAACCTTCACCGTCCCTGTTTTCACGAACCCGGCAAAGCCCCCTTTCGCCTTTCGCCAGTTCACAGGCTTTAGGACAAAGTTCACAGCGGACATGTCCTCCTTCAAGCTTACTAAACCAGGGTGAAGGTTCCCTCTTAATCAAGCCTTTGCGGGCGTCGTCAGGCATAGCCGCATCTTCCGGATCTGCAGGAACATCTTCTGCCTTATCCCTAAAAAGCGCACAGCCTCCTACAGAGGCAAGGCAAAATGCACAGGCCCCATAAGCACCGGCTTTTAGAATCAGGCGCCGATCTACTTCCCTGGTCAGCTTGTTCCACTGCAGCATAACCGATCGACCCTCCTCCCTATTAAAAGTACCATAAAAGCAGCAGCATTGACAAGAGCGGCCAGCATAGCACAGGCAGCAATGCCTAAAATGGGAGCGATTAAGATACTGGCCAAAAGTGCCCCAAGACAGGCCCCAAAAAGCTCCAAACCGTAAACTTTGCCTGCAGTTTTATCAGCATCTTTTACCAGGTTTTGATAACAAGCCATGGCCAGGGGAAAGTCAATCCCGTTTATGGCACCGGCAAATAATGTTAGAGTTGAAAAAAATATAAAGATCAACACCGGCTCAACCAGGTTGGCAGATAGTGGCAGCAGCAGGGCAATTGCCAGGGATAAAAGGGCTATACCCATCTGCACTGTCGCAAGCAGCTGCAGCCTGCCCTTATCCCTGATATAGCGATTAACCAGGTAAGCACCGCCGGCCAGGCCGATCATAAAAAGTGCTGTAATCAGCCCTACCATTTCATAAACAAAGCCGTAAACACTTTGAAAAGAAAAAAGCAGGGCAACCTGCAGGGCCATGGTAGAAAGACCGGTCGAAAAAACAGCAAAAAGCACGGCAAAGCTGGCCGGACCTTTAATACGGCTTGCCTTCCCCAACCTGCCTGCCATCAGTAAAACAGCAAAAGGCAGAATGAGCAGCGGTAAAATCCACCAGGCCTGGACCTGGATAAGGGGAGCAAAAGATTTCGGGCGATCTCCCCGAGTCAGGTCATCCCAAAACATCAGGGAATAATAATACCCGATAGGCCTGAAGTCAGTGTTAATAAAATACCGCTCCTGTACGGGAGGCAAAGATCCCTGTTCAACCTTTTGCTCTTCAATAGTGGGCAGCAGCATAGGCTGCCTGCCGGGACCATCGAGATGTGCAGCGCTGCTCCGTCCGTGATTGCGCAGGGTCCAGTTTACCCTGCGCAGCTGGGTTTCTTCCAGGATAGTTTGAAAATGTTGAGCAGAAAACCCTTCTGTAGATATACCCCTTTCCAGGTATCGTTCTGCCAGCAGGACCGGATCAAGTGAAACATGCTGTCTGCTTTTACCGGCAAAGAGATAGAGGAAATGATCTCCTGCAGGCATAACATGCTCGAAAACCTGGTCCAGGGTGTGATAAGCAGCAGCATTGCGGTTTGCAACCGCCCTGCCCCGCAGATCAGGGGTTGACACTATTCCTGTAACGAAAACTCCGTCGGACTCAAGCAGGGCTCCTGTTTCGGCAAAGAACTCCCTGGTATAAAAACGGTTCAGCACTGCAGTAGCAGGGTCTGGAACATCCACGATAATTAAGTCATAACTTTGATCCGTGGTTTTTACATAAAGTCTGCCGTCCGTGTGAATCACATTTACCCTGGTATCTTCCAACGCTTTTAGGGTCGCAAAAGAAACAAATGGCTCCGCCGCTTCAATCAGGGCCGGGTCAAGCTCAACATAATCAACCCGGCTTACCGGATGCTTTATAATTTCAGCTAATGTTCCGCGCATCCCTCCGCCAATCAGCAGAACTTTTTCCGGCGACTGGTGCTGAACCATAGCCATGTGGGCAAACTCCACAGCATCCTGTTCTTCTAATCCGGCTAAAGCCGTCTCGCGACCAGCGGTGCTGAAGACCAGGTTGCCGCTTTGAAAAAAAGTATATTGCTCGTCAAGCTCCAATACTGCAATATTGCCATGCTTTGAATTATAAGTGCCAATCAGTTCATGTTGGGGAGAAAAATTATGCCACTGTAAATCGTAAGACCATCGATCAAGCCTATCCAGCAGGGGAAAAGCTGCAAGGACCGTTACAAACAAAATTATCATTATTAAAGGTAGCAGAGACAGTTTATCTCTCCTGTAAACTTTTGCCATGCGCACAACCAAAGCTGCTACAAAAATTAAGAAGGTTACCAATACAGCAGACTGGTAAGAGTTGAGTATGTGAACGAGTATAAAAGTGAATAAAAGACCACCCGTAAAGTTACCTGCTGCTTCACCAATATAGGTCTTCCCTGCTCCTGAAGTATCTATCGAATGTTCATATTCCCGCCAGATCCTGGCCAAAAAAACAAATTGTGCTCCCAGCAGCAGGCAAACAGGGGCAGTTATGATAAAGGTAGCAATAAAAAGATCAAGCAGGGAAAGGTAGGCGCCGGGAGGCAAATCGAAGTATGCCCGCAGGTTACGGATCATTAAAACACTCAGGGGCGCCATGATGAAAAGAGCAGTGGTACTCAGCAAGAAATGTTCAACCGGCTTGTCCAGCCTTTTCGCAAGGCTGCCTGCCAGGCGGCTGCCGGAACCAACCCAGAACAGCCAGGCGGAAAGGATTAAGCCAAAGGTCATTTCATTACCGTGGAAAACCATCAGAAATTCACGAAAGAAAATAACCTGACATACCTGGGAAACAACCCCAAGCATTAAAACCCCCAGGATATGCGAAGGTAATTTCAGCCACCTGCTCGCTTTAATCTTATCAACCGTACACGGGTCTTGCTTTCTCTTAAGCAAGCTTAGCTTATTAATCCCTACCATTCAATAATCACTCCGGATCCAAGGCAGGATAAGCCCATACAGACAGCCCGTAAGCCAGTACCTGGAAAACAACTAATTCTAGATCCTAATCTTCCGGCAGCATGGCAACTACGTCTACTTCAACCAGACCTCCACCGGGGATAATACTCTGCACCGTAGTCCGGGCTGGATATGGCTTATTAAAATAAGTCTTGTATACTTCATTGTACTCACCAAAGTTATTTATATCAAGCAGGTGGGCATTAACCTTGACCACGTTATCCATGGTGCAGCCGGCGGCTGCCAGGATATTTTTAATGTTTTCCATAACCTGAACTGTTTGCTCCCTGATTCCACCATCAACCAGCTCATCGCTGCCAGGCTTTTCAGGGGTTTGGCCGCTAACAAAAACCATACTGCCAACTTTCAAAGCCGGTGAATAAGGACCGGCCGGTATGGGCGCACTTTCCGGATGAATCGTTTCTTTATTAATCATTATTATACCCCTTTTCCGGTTCTATATATTTCCCGACAACATTTAAAAAGTTAAAGCTGTCAATATTGTTTCCGGTAATGATCAAAGCCGTTTTTCTGCCCCGGGACGCCACTTGATGTTCCGTCAGAGCGGCAACCGGGGTTGCCGCGGCACCTTCAACCGCGGCACGACTTACTTTAAAAAACAAAGCCATTGCCTTCGCGATTGCCTCTTCACTAACCAGGACAACATCGTCAACATATTCTTTTACGATGGAAAAAGTATATTTATTATCAAGTCCGATCCCACCCAGCAGGCTATCTGCCAGGGTATCTTTCTCCTTTAGCACAACCGGCTTATCAGCTTTTAGAGAGTGATACATTACCGGGCTGCCTTCCATAGAAACGCCGATCACACGCAGATCTGGTTGATTTATTTTAAGGGCCAGTGCTATTCCAGATATCAGTCCTCCCCCTGACAATGGCACAACCACTGTATCGAGTTCCGGCTCCTGCTCTAATAGCTCAAGGCCGATGGTACCCTGTCCGGCAATAACCATGGGATCATCAAAGGGGTTAATAACATTCCAGCCCTCTTCGCCTGCCTTCCTGAAGCAGAATTCTTCTGCATCATCCTGGTTGTCACCATGCACAACAAGATTAGCACCCATGCGGCGCAAATTATCTGCCTTTACCTGGGGCACACGACGGGAAATAAAAACTGCTGCCGGAATGCCAAGCTGTTTTGCCACATAGGCTACAGCAAGACCATGGTTGCCTGTAGAAAAGGTGGCAACACCACGCTGCCTTTCTTCTTCCTTCAAACTGAGGATTTTGTTAGCCGCTCCACGTAATTTAAATGCGCCTGTAGGCTGCAAATACTCGAGCTTTAGATATATTTTCGCCCCGAATAAATCATTAAGGGCGGAATTCATAACCAGGGGTGTTCTTTCTACCAGGCCGGCAATCCTCTGCCTCGCTTTCCAGATCTCGCTTGTTCCTGTAAGAAAAGATCCGGGGAAATTGCTTTCGCGCAAATCAGACCACCTCTTAGAAAAAACTCAGCATATCTACGCTTTGTTTTGAAAACAAGGCGCAGATATGCCGGAGATGTTTCTTCTTAAACCCAGCCTCTTTTTTTAACGGAGGCTTCAATTTTCAAGAGGGCGTTAACCCATACCGCCATACGGTAAGAGGAATCCTTCTCCTTGGCCGTTTTTAACATCTTATCGTAGGCCTTCAAGATCCACTCTTTGAGCTGCCCGTTTACTCTTTCCAGGTCCCAGTACTCATCGGTAAGTCCCTGGATCCGCTCAAAGTGGCAAACCGTCGCTCCACCAACATTGGCCAGCACATCCGGTATAACCGGTATGCCCTTGTCAAGCAGGTACTGCTCCGCTTTGGGAGTCACCGGACCGTTTGCAGCTTCTATAATTAGCTTTGCTTTAATCCGCGGGGCATTTTCCTCACCGATCACGCTTTGCACGGCAGCAGGAACCAGGATATCGGCATCAAGCTCCAGCAGTTCCTCGTTACTAACCGGATCTGTCCCCGGAAAATCCACGACCTTGCCGGTTTTTTGAACATGTTCTTGCAGCTTAGGAATATCAATTCCTTCGGGAGTATAGATACCACCGTAGATATCACTGACCGCCACTACCCTGTAACCACCTTCATGAAGCAGCCCGGCCAGTACCGCTCCCACTTTACCGAAACCCTGCACAGCTACGCTGCAGTCTTCGGCAAAGCCAAAGTCCTTAACAGCCTGCTCGAAAACATAGTATACACCCTGTCCGGTTGCCTCTGCGCTGCCGACCGTTCCGCTTACGGCAGCAGGTTTATCGTTCACAGCAGCCGGACTGTGATAGCCGACAATTTGTTCATACTCGTCAAGCATCCAGGCCTGAGTCTGTTCACTGGTGCCGATATCAGCACCCGGCACATCTACCCAGGCACCTTTCATCGGCAGGTGGCGCATAAAACTACGCGAAAGCCTCTCAAGTTCCCAGGTACTCAGTTCTCCCGGATCAACCTCCACCCCGCCTTTACCTCCGCCGGCAGGAATCCCGCCGACACCATGCTTAATAGTCATCCACAGGGCCAGGGCTTTGAGTTCATCCAGAGTAAGGTTTCCGGTAAACCTGGTACCATCCTTGAAATTGCCAAGAGCATCACACCAGTGAACCCGGTATGCCTTAAAAATCCTGACTTCACCGCTATCCATTCGCATAGGAAAGGTAAACTCTATGGTTCGCTTTGGCACGCTTAAAAGTTCTATAACTTTAGGATCCAGCCCGGCCAGTTCCGCCGCTTCCCGTAGTGAATGCAGGGCCGTATCCAGGGGGTTTGCACTCATACCATCATTCCTTTCTGCTGATATATCTCCCTGTTTAAATTCAGGTCTTTTTAAGGTTTGGGAATGGAAAGATCCTCTCCGCCTTCTTTGACCACCAGGTTGTACCCGGAGCGTTCTACCCATTCCATGCAAATCTGGGCAATTTTAACCCTGTGCGCAGCCAGGTGGTTAAGCAGGGCATTATCAACCCAGGAATTGTACATTTCAGCTTCCGAACGACCCGGTTCAATTTTAAAATATACGGGAGCGCAAATACGGGCAATATCGCCGCACTCATGGTAGCGCTGGAAGCCGCCCATGGATTCAACCAGGCTTACATAGATGTCTAGAGGCAGCTTTACAGTGCTCCTGATTGAAGCAAGCATCGGCAGAGTCAGGTCACCAAGCGGGTTAAAGCTGTCCGCACCCATATCTTCCAATAGTTTCGCCCCGTAAGGGCTGCCGTGCCCGGCAAACACAGAGACCTTAAATTTAACATCATCTGGAAAGACACCGTCTGCCCGCATCTTGGTGACCAGGTCAAGGAGGCCTTCGTCAGGAATGAGGAATCCGCGAATCCCCGCTTCAAGGCAGCGATCAAGCTCTTTTAGCCATTCATAAACCTTATCGCTTCCCCTGAGGCGCATCCCGGAAACATAGCCTTCCGCTGTTACATACTGCCGCCCGCTATCCCAGCCCCTGCTCGGCAGAGGGTTGATGATAACTTCGAGTTTATTCTGGGCTGCAACCTGGGCAAATTCTTTCAGTTCGGCAAAGTCCATCATCGCAGCACCGCGGACCAGGGAAATAACCCGGTGAACGGGCACTTTTCTTTTCTCTGCTTCTTTAACCATGATCTCCAAATTCTCGACGGTTTCCATCCCGGCAATTTCGGTGCGGTAATGCGAGCCATCAGGGAAAGTAACTTCCGAGCTGGGCAGATCATAGCGATCACGCAGCGGAAAGTTAGTTTTCTCCTTGATATACTTCTCAATCTTTTCAAATGACATTTTAAACAACCTCCATCTATTTTTAAATATTTTATTACTTTGCAGGCACCTTCACTTATTATGCGCCAGCTTTTAAGGGAACTGCCGCATTTAAGGTGCCTACGAATATTTACTTGTATTCATCGAAAAGCTTCTCGAAATCTTCCATGCTATCCTTACGCGGGTAAACATGTTCTTCCGTTGGGAACTCGCCGTTTTTTACTTCCGAAACGTATTGTTTAAAGGCATTTACACTGGTTTCTGCAATATTAGCATAAACTTTAACAAACTTTGGCGTAAAAGCCTGGAACTGACCGAGCATGTCACCGCAAATCAGCAGCTGACCATCACAATCCACACCGGCGCCAATGGAGTAAACCGGGATATCCAGTTTTTTAGTAAGGAAGGCAGTCAGTTCGGGCGCAACCGCTTCAATCAAAACTGAGAAAGCTCCCGCTTCCTGTACGGCCAGGGCATCTTCAATTAAAGCCCGGGCTGTTTTCACATCACGGCCGGTAGCTTTGAAACCACCCAGCTGACCCGAGCTCTGCGGTGTCAGACCCAGGTGACCCATAACCAGGATCCCGGCATCGTTGATAGCCTTAATCCTGCTGGCAACCCGAACGCCACCCTCAAGCTTAATGCAATCCATATCGGCCTCTTTAAGAAAGCGCACCGCATTCCGGACAGCATCTTCGTCGCTGGTCTGGTAGGAACCGAAGGGCATATCGCCAATAATCCAGGTCTTGGGAGCCCCCCTCCGCACCGCTTTGCAGTGGGCCAGGCAGTCTTCCATTGTCACCGGCATGGTATCCTTGTAGCCTAAAAGGACCATCCCCATTGAATCTCCTACCAGGATCATGTCCATCCCGGCCTGCTCGGCAAACATGGCTGTAGGAAAATCGTAAGCCGTGACCCAGGCCGTTTTCTCTCCATCTTTTTTCATCTGAATAAAATCCAAAACACTTTTCTTAGACAATACTCTTACTCCCTTCAAATGGTAATTATTGGGCCCTTGTCAGCCCGTTAAGCAGCATCTTAAATTATCCCTCAATAAAAAGCTCAAGCGGGTAATCGTACATAGATTCATAACCGTTTTCGGTAACCCTGAAAGTAGTGTCAATTTCGAAACCGACTTCGTCATACCAGATGCCCGGAATCAGGTGCAGCACCATGTTTGGCTCGAGCACTGTTTTGTCTCCCGGCCTAAAACTGATTGTTTGTTCACCCCAGTCAGGGGGGTAATTAACCCCGATGGAATAGCCAATTCTTGATTCCTTAACTACCTTAGAGTGGGCAATACCCTTACGCCAGGCAGACTCTACATCTTCGGCTGTCACACCGGGCCTGATCGTATCCATGGCTTTACTTAATCCTTCCAGGACCACCTCTGCCGTATCAAGCAACAGCCGGGGAGGATTTTTACCCAGGTAAATTGTCCTGGCAATAGGAGCATGGTAACGCCTGTAAGCGCCACACAACTCAAGCAGGATTGCTTCTTCGTCCTGGTAAACTTTTTCAGTCCAGGTCATATGCGGAGCTTTGGTTTCTTCACCGGCCATCATCAGGGGAACTATTGCCGGGTAATCACCGGCGTATTCTTTAGTTCCGGCGTACTGGGCATAAGCAACCGCTGCCGCCGCATCGCATTCCCTGGCCCCGACTTTTATAGCATTCCGGGCTGCATCCATTACTTTCTCGGCAATTTTACCGGCCCTTCTAATAAACTCGACCTCGGCTTCAGATTTAACAACCCGGACCCAGTTAACCAGGGCATTGCCATCTGCAATTTTTGCCTCGGGGAGCGAACGCTCCAGCTCAACATAAGCACGGGCAGTAAAATAAAACTGGTCCATTTCCACCCCGATTACACTTTTGTCCCATCCTTTTTCCTTGATGACATCTGCGACAAAATGCATCGGGTGTTTTACGGTCGACTGCACATAATCATCAGCATATGCAAGGATATTCTCTTCTGACAAAAAAGCGGTCAGGCGGGCCACGTTGGCATCCATGCCCCGGCCCAGCCAGATCGGTTCTTCCTGATCCAGGTGCAGCAGCAAACACTGGTGAACGTAAAAACTCCAACCATCATAGCCGCTCAAATAATTCATGTTGGCAGGCTGGGAAATAACCAGTAAATCAATGCCCTTTTCTTTCATACTCTCTTTTGTTTTTCCTATCCGCTGAAGATATTCATCAGCTGAAAAAACTGCCCCCATCTGCATTCCTCCTCCTTGATTAAAGCTAATTGCTAAATTTAATCTAACTACCCAGCCTTATAAAGAGAGCTGCTCTCGAAGGTTTTTTGGCTGGTTAGTTACTCTTAAATTCAGCTCACTTTACATAAAACCGTTAAATCGCTTCTTGACCACGGCTGAATAAACGTAATTAATCATTGTGACGTAATCAAATACAGGCAATCCTACCGCCCGCTGAATTGCTGCCCCGTAGGGAGGTAAAACAGAGCATTCCAGCAGAAGTGCTTTTAATGCTGGATCTGATTGCACCATCTGGAGTGCCGTGCTAACAACTTCCGCCTCAACTTTAGCCTGATCCAGCTGGCCGGCTTCTTCTATAAAGGCAGAGCTGAAACAGGGCTGGTCCTCCAGGCCGGCAATTACTGTCCGTTCGGGCAGGTATGCTCCACAGGACTTCAGTACATCGCTGCTTAAAGCTGCCGCATTGGCCGTAAGAATTCCAATCTTATCTTTACCACCAAGCAGCAAGCTGATAAACGAAACCTGCAGCAGGCTGGACATAAACACCGGCAAACCAAGTTGTTCAGCCAGGCTTTGCTGGTAGATAGCCATAAACCCGCAATCACCGGTGACAGCCCGCACTCCATTTTGCTTCAGGTCATGAGCTGCAGCGATAACCCCACCCAAAAGGGATAGGTCATGGTTAAATATTCTTTCCACCGTCAGTCCGGGCACCTTTTTAAAACGAACGGGAAAATTATAGGTGGTTGCGTTAGCTACGTCCCCGGGAATATAGGGAGCGCTGCTGTCAAGAAGCAGTATGCCGATTGCCTCTCCATAACTGACCTGTCCGGGCTGGGCCTTATAAATCAAGCTGCATCCTCCTTAAATATCGTCACTTTAAAATTACAGCAGAGCCGTATCCGGCAGGAATAGGGCAATCTGTGGGAATGCGACAAGAATGATAGTGACCAGGATCAAGATGATAATAAACGGCGGCGTATGACCAATCACTTCAAGATATGGCCGCCTGAAAATTAGCTGGGCCGTAAAAATATCACACCCAAAAGGCGGTGTGGCAGAACCGATTGCTGCCTGCAGGGTAACCAGGACCCCGAGCAGGATCGGATCAACTCCAGCTTGTATAACATAAGGTGCAAAAATGGGGCTCAAAACATAAATAGCGACAATGGGGTCAACAAACATACAGGCCACAAAATAAGATACAACAATAATTAAAATTACTGTGACATAAGTGGGGTCAGCCCCAAAAAGCGGCCCTAAAACTTGCTGGGGAATCCTTAAAAAACTGAGCATCCAGGAAAGGCCCTGACCGGCACCTACCAGGATAAAAACTACCCCTGTTATTACGCCGGTCTGTAAAAAACTATCGACCAGGCTGCTGACTGTCAGACACCTGTAAACAACCAGCTCCAAAAAGATTGCGTAAGCCACTGCAGCGGCTGCCGCTTCAGTCGGGCTCAAAATGCCGGCATAAATACCACCGACTATAATAGCCGGGAAGCCCATGACCGGTAAACCTTCCTTGATTGCTTTAATTCTCTCGCTCCAGCTGGCCTTGGGCAGCTGTCCGACCTTTTTGTACTTGGAGTATAAAAAAGAGTAGAGAGAGAAAAGTAAAAAAATCAGTATCCCCGGTCCAATCCCGGCCAGGAATAG
>PXFD01000001.1 GCA_003564505.1 Syntrophomonadaceae bacterium | reverse complement strand
CAGTTGTCCTGATAAAGTCATCGTAATCAATATCAAGTTCCTGCCAGAGTTCCTTGATCCAGGCTACAATTTCATCGACAAATTCACGGGGTGCTTTTCCCGCTAATTCTGCCTGTCGCTGGATCTTTTGTCCGTGTTCATCTGTACCTGTCAAAAACCAGACCTTGAAACCAGTCAGTCTCTTAAAACGGGCCACTGCATCTGCAGCCACGGTTGTATAAGAGTTACCAACATGTAATTTATTACTGGGATAGTAAATAGGGGTTGTAATATAAAAAGTTTTTTCCTCAGCCAACTCCAGGCCTCCTTGCATACTTAGAAAGATGAGGTAATTATATCAAAGCAGTCTCTACTGTCAAGATTTACAACACAGCTTGTCAAAGCATCCATTTTTACTAGGTGCTGCATGACATGTAATTATTTTGTAAACTTGAGTAATTTAAGGGAAAAACCACTTGACTTACCATGTAAATTACTGGTATAATTGCTGAACCACTATTGCTCCATATTGAAGAAAAGGAGGAAATGCTCTTGAAATCAACCGGAATTGTAAGGAAAGTAGATGAGTTGGGTCGAGTTGTGATTCCTATAGAATTAAGGCGTACACTTGGTATCGAAGTTAAGGATGCTCTTGAAATTTATGTTGACTCTGAAAGAATTATTCTTAAAAAATATGAACCAGCCTGCCTTTTTTGTGGCAATGCCGATGACGTAAAGCATTTTGGCAGCAGAATTGTCTGCCATGAATGTATCGACAAGCTGGCAAATGACTAAAAATAATTAAAACTTTTATGCTTAGCAAAATGGCGCAGTTTAAACTGCGCCATTTTTTATTTAACCATTTCCTTCCGGAATGTCAACCTCTGCCAATGGAAACTCTTTACGGTAACCCGATTCCGAAAGCAGGACTGAGACCACTTTCTTCTTGCGGTTAACCTCCTTGACGATTGCTTCCCCGTCAGGAGTAAGCACACTATCGCCTGGGTTCGGCATATCTTCAGTATCATTCTCGTAAGAACTTGCCTCAAATCTTAAGCAGCACATCAGGCGGCCACAAACCCCTGATATTTTAGTCGGATTAAGGGAAAGGTTTTGCCCTTTAGCCATTTTAATTGAGACAGGCTCGAATTCTTCAAGAAATGTTGCACAACAGAATGGCCTACCACAAGGGCCGATCCCACCTTTAATTTTTGCTTCATCGCGCACTCCTATCTGGCGAAGCTCTATCCGGGTTTTAAAAATTGAAGCCAGATCTTTTACCAGTTCCCTGAAATCGACCCTTTCCTCGGAAGTAAAATAAAATATTATTTTGTTACGATCAAAGTTATACTCAACGCTGACCAATTTCATATCCAGGCCATGTTCAGTAATTTTTTTATGGCATTTTTTAAAAGCTTCCTCTTCCTTTTGCATATTTTCTTCTACTCGTTTTAAATCTTCTTCTGTTGCAAAACGAATTACTTTTTTCAAAGGCAAAACCAGCTTCTCTTCCGGAACATCTTTTACCGGCATTACCACTGTACCAATCTCATGGCCCCGGGCAGTTTCAACAATTACCTGCGTGCCCTGATCTATATTATCTAACTCTGGTAAAAAGTAGTAGGTTTTCCCCGCCTGTTTAAAGCGAACTCCGACAACTTTTGGCATTGTGACAACCTCCTTTGCAGCAGTATTAAAGACTTTTCCAGTAATAGTCTGCGATTAACGTTTGTATTATTCATTTCATAAATAATTGAGTTTATTAAAATGACCGCCTCTTCAAGCCCATCCGAAGAAACATGTGCCAGCCAGGCAACCGGTTCAGTGCTGCACAAATTTTGTACCATCTTATCCCTGTAGAAAAGACAAAGCAGTTCAAGAAATAGCACTAAATCTTCTTTCTCGGAAAGATAGTTAGCCCAGGAAAGCAGCTGCATTGCAGAATCACAACCCGTCGCCAGGTTGTATGCCAGGGTTTTTGCTTCCTGGTAACGCTCTTCGAACTTGTCATCCTCCAACAAATCAAAAGCTAATCCGGGCAATCCACCACTGATACGGGCCAGAAGCTCAACTTTTTCACTTGAAAGATTGTGTTCATGAACCAGCAGGTTTTTTAACTCCCCGCAGTTTAGAGGCCTAATGTTATAACGCTGACACCTGGAAACTATTGTATCAAATAAGAAACGTGCCTGTTCGGCAAGTAAAATAAAATGAAGTTCGGAAGGTGGCTCTTCCAGAATCTTTAAAAGTGATGAAGAGGCTTCTGCAGTCATCATTTCAGCATTTTCGATAAGGCATACTTTTTTATTACCCTGCAGGTAAAAACTCTCCCTGATAGAACGAAATTGCTCTATCTTGATGTTTCGCCCGTCCGGCTTTACAGCAAAAAAACCGGGATGATTACCACTTCGGAAACTGCGGCATGATGCACAAGCTAAGCATGGATCGACTCCATCACGCTCCGGACAGAGGATCGCCATGGCCAGCAATCGACCCCAACTTTTTTTCCCACTGCCGGCAGGGCCTGTCAGCAACAAGGCGTGATTGATTCTTTCTTCATTTAAAATCCTAAACAGAAGGCCACGCATTTCTTCCTGTCCAATCAACCTATTAAAACTCATTATCAGTCCTCTTATTCTTTTTTGTTACTATAATTTCTTCAACCATTTTCCAGATAATGTCTCCCAGCTCTTCAACTGCAGATAAAGCATTTACAATTTTTATTCTACCCGGTTCATTGTAGGCAATTTCCAGGTAACCGCTGCGCACACGCTGATGGAACCTAATATCTTTACTTTCCATGCGATCGGCTGAAGTTCCCCGCCTGCCGACAGCGTCTTCAACAGGCAAGTCCAATAGAATCGTCAAGTCAGGAACAACTCCCCCTGTTGCTATGCTGCTTAAATTCCGGATCATCTCCAGATCAGCTCCTCCGCCAAACCCCTGATAGGCAAGAGTTGAGTCAGTAAAACGATCGCAAAGAACCAGCTGTCCCGATTTTAATGCAGGCCCGATTACCTGATCGGTTAGCTCAGAACGTGCAGCCATATAGAGGAAAATTTCAGCCTGCAGTGAAGGAGAGTAATTATTATTAAGAAGAATTTCCCTGGTGCTTTCGCCAACAGCTGTGCCACCCGGTTCACGCACCATAATATGATCAATGCCTTTCTGTGACATTCTATCGCGCAGTAATTCAACCTGCGTTGATTTGCCACAGCCATCAATCCCTTCAAGTGTAACCAGCAGCCCCCGCGTCATAAACACCTCATTAAACCTATTTTTCAGCTCGCGGCCTAAAAAACTGCAGATTGAAGTAATCTGCAGCACCCAGGAACAATATTGTGTAAACTAAAGGTGTAAACGGACAACTTTTAAAAGCTGTAATTAGGTGATTCCTTGGTAATTTGAACCCCGTGGGGATGGCTTTCCTTTAACCCTGCACCGGAAATACGGACAAACCGGGTATTTTGCTGCAGCTCTTCAATACTCGTTACACCGCAGTAGCCCATCCCGGCTCGCAACCCACCGGCCATTTGAAAAACCATATCACCTACAGTGCCTCGGAACGGCACTCTGCCCTCAATACCTTCAGGTACTAATT
>PXFD01000079.1 GCA_003564505.1 Syntrophomonadaceae bacterium | reverse complement strand
TATTGCGGGCTGTGCCGTCACCCCCGGCAAAAAGAATCAGTTCTACTCCCTGTGCTGCCATTTCACGGGCAGCCTGTTCTGTATCTTCAGGAGTACTCGGATCGTTTATCCTGCCGATTAACCGGGGTTTAAACCCGTATTTACGGGCCACTTCTTCACCCATTTCTCCCGGACAGGTTACTATTTCCACCTGATCTTTTAACCCGCTGACCACCTGCAGGGCATACCCGGCTTTAAGGGCAGACTCCGGCTGGGCCCCTAATGACCTCGCTTTTTCAACTATCTCCGGGCCGTCGGTGCCTTTCAATCCGACTTTACCACCCATACCGGCAACGGGGTTAACAATTAAACCTAACTTTTTCATCGCCTGGCCAAATGCAGCGCGTCCTTGTCGAGCCCCATCGCTGCTTCCCAAACTGACTCACAGAGAGTCGGGTGTGGATGAATCAGTTCTGCCATTTCTCTGGCAGTTACTCCTTTGGCTACTGCCAGGGTTCCCTCCTGGATAAGGTCAGATGCATGAGGCCCGAGAATGTGCATTCCAACAATTTTGTCATCCTCACCGGCAGTTATTATCTTAACAGCGCCCTCTTTTTCATCCTGGGTGGCAGCTTTGCCGCTGGCTGAAAATGGAAACTTGGCGGTTTTGATGTTCTCCAGGCCCTTTTCCTTGGCTTCCTCTTCACTTATTCCGACATAGGCTAACTCCGGGTCTGTAAAGAGGCAGCTTGGTACAGCAGTTCCATCAAAATGCGCTTCCATACCGGCAATGTTTTCTGCGGCAACAATTCCCTGGTGGTAAGCAGTATGGGCCAGAAAATAGTTGGGGTAAGTGGCGTCACCTACAGCATAGATATTGGGTACAGATGTTTCCATTTTACTGTTAACCTTGATCCCGCTCTTATCATAATCTACACCAAGCGACTCCAGATCCTGATCGCCAAAGGCCGGTTTGCGACCTACAGCCAGCAGTAGACTTTCAGCTTTGACAATCTCCTGGCCTTTTTTAGTATTAACAGTCAGCTTAAAACCTTCTTCTTCCTTTTCAATCAATTCTATCGGGGAATTCATCATAATCTCCAGCCCGCTCTTGCGCATGTACGTTGAAAGGCGGCGAACCATTTCGAGGTCATTTTTGCGCAGGAACCTTTCGCTGCGATGAACAATTCTCACTTTAACGCCCAGGCCCATAAAGATCGAAGCCATTTCCAGGGCAATTACCCCGCCGCCAATAACTGCCATAGTTTCCGGCAGCTTTTCAAGAGCCAGGGCTTCCTTGGAGGTAATGATATCGGGGTGATCAATACCCGGTGTTGGAGGATAAACTTCATCGCTTCCGGTCGCCAAAATAACATTTTCAGTATCCAGCTTTATTTCTTCACCATTTGCGCTCTTGATACTGACCTGCCTGGCACTAAGGGCCCTGGCATCACCATAGTATACATCAACATTTTTGCTCTCCATCAACTCATCAATATGCCCCACCAGTTCCCTGACCACTTCCTGCTTTTTCTTCTGGAGCTGCGGATAATTAAACTCCATCTCTTTAATGTTAAAACCAAATTGATCCGCTGTCTTAAGCCGACGGTACATAGCAGCACCGTGAGTCAGAACCTTGGTTGGAATACACCCGTGGTTCAAGCATACCCCGCCTAAAGTATCCTTTTCAATCACTGCAGTTTTTAAGCCCAGTGAACCTGCCCTCAACGCAGCAAGGTATCCACCGGGACCTCCGCCAATTATAACTAACTGATATTTTTCACTCACTGGCATCACTCCTTATAAGTATCTTATTACAACTTCTCTTCATGACTGGTAAAGACAGCCGGGATAACCATTGAAAAAGCTTTTACCAGGGCCCGGGTCATCAGGTTATAGCTTATATCGTAGCCAAGATCCTCCAACCCTGCAGCTTTTTCGTCAAGCTCTATTTGTTTTTTCATCTCAGCCTGGCGATAATCCTTCTTTAATAATTTGCTATAAAGCTCTCCCTGCAACTTATAAATTATTGCCCCGTGCTGCAAAACTATACCATCACGGCGCAGCTGGGCACTACCGACCACTTTTTTTCCTTCCACCTGTATCTCATAGGCAGATGGAATATCAAAACAGGAGCCCGGTGCAAGCCCTCCCTGACCCTTCATTTCAGGGGTTAGAGAAGCCGTAATATTAAGGAGGTTAAAAGCGGTCACTATGCCCCTGCTGATTGCCCGGTAAGCATCCATTACCCCACCATTATTAATAAAAGGGTGCACTTCGGGCACTATAATGCTATAGGTCAGTTCGTGATCATGTAAAACTGCCCGCCCTCCGGTTGGCCGGCGGACTATGTCAATACCAGCTGCTCTGCAGGCTTTCAGATCAACAACTTCTTCCTGTTCCTGAAAATAACCAAGTGAAACAGCAGGAGGTGACCAGCGGTATAAACGCAGAATCGGAGGGCTCTCTCCCCGGGAAACATCGCCCATCAATTCTAAGTCTTTTTCCATATTCTCTCTTCCCGTCAAGGGGGGATCAAGAATCAGGCGCCACTGGTAGCGCACTTATGGCAACCTCCTTAAAAAAGCATAACCGCTTATTAAACTGCTTTTAGTCTCAGCGATTCTGAAAGCTCCTGTAGAGCTTGATCATATTCTTCTTTGCTTAAAGCACGATGATAGTTATAGATAGCTTTACCGGGCCGCTCATTATAGTATGGCCGGTTACACCCGGAACAACCACTGGTTTGAAATGCTGTGCCGTCAGAAAGGATATCTTTCAATGCCTGTTCCTCCAGGCCAAATGACACCAGGCGTTCATTATCAAACTCAAAGGAATTAAAGTCTGAATTTCCCTCTTTTAAAAGGTAACAACCCGCCTGGATACGGCGGTAAAAATCAACTGGAGGAGGCTGCAGGTTTTCCATAGCAGAGCCTTTGAGCGGTACAAAAGCAAAGAGGGCAATGATGACATTAGCTTTTAACAGCATGTCAATCATCTTCAAAGCTTCAAATTCCGTCTCTCCCAACCCGCAAATTAAATGAGTGCTCATCCTTCCAGGCAGCCTTTCTGCACAGTTTAAAAGCAGTTCCAGTCGATCCGCTTGAGAACCACCCTTAATAGTTTCAAAAGCAGCAGGGTTAATTACATCGATCGATACACTGATCTTATCTACACCTGCATTAATAAGGGATGCGGCCTCTTTATCATTCCCGATCCAGGCTGAGAGTGATAAGGGAAGACTGGTTACTTTTCTCAGACGTTTGACAATATCTATTAAGGGCTCAATCCCTTCATCGTGCCTGACCGATTGCAAACAAATCCTTTCAAGGCCGTTGCTTTCGGCTTTATTCAAAGCTGATTCAACTTCATCCCAGGTATATTCAGGCCAGCTAATCCTACCAAGGCGCTTTAAAGCTTCATTATCATCATTGCCCTGGGGACAAAATGCGCATTTCATGCGACAGCTTTTACCGGACAGCAGGTAGGCCGTTGTCGGGTAAGCATCCATTCGGTTGGTGGATAGCCCCAGCAGGGCAGCAGTTCCAGCTGACAGGCGAATCATAAAGAACAGCACTCCTCGGAAATTGATACTTCCAGCCCCAGCTC
>PXFD01000152.1 GCA_003564505.1 Syntrophomonadaceae bacterium | reverse complement strand
GAAACCACAAAATGAAACTTCTTTTTGAATTTATAAGATAAGTAATTTACTTATATTATAAATTCAAATGGTGCGGGCGAGAGGAGTCGAACCTCCACGGGTAACCCCACTGGATCCTAAGTCCAGCGCGTCTGCCAGTTCCGCCACGCCCGCCTGTATATGGTCTCTTTTCCGCTCTTAATTATAATTGCTTTCTGAGATTAATTCAACTGGTATGATAAAAATGCTTTTCAGCCTTATTAAATAGACGAATTATAATAACCTTTATTATGTAACTATAAGTATCTACCCAGCCATATTCAGCTGTAGTCACCTGCTGAAGGGAACCGCTAACGCCGTTTTGGTAAGATATTATAATAAAATCAAGGTAAGCAGGCAGGATTTCTTCTAAGATTTACGAATATTCTAAGGTAGGGAAGGGGTTGATTACCTCTTGATAAAGGCAGCAATGGCAGTTAAAGGAAAACATGGAATAGAATTGTTTCGTCTTCTAAGGCAGTGCAATGATGTGGATCTGGTTGGAATAGCCTGTCCTGATGGAGATATTAACTGGCTAACTGATGAAGAGCGAAAAAAATATTATATAACAGCAGATCTCGATAAGCTGGCGGCATTACCGGAACTCAACACTATCATTAATGCTACCGGTGAACCTTCTGTGACAGAGTATTTTAAGAAAAACAACACTGATGGGGTTGAAATAGAAGATCTAACCGGCCCATCCATTCTCAATGCTGTTTTGAAAACAAGGGAGCAACTGCTGGAAACGCGCCTAATCAAAGGCGAACTTTTAGCTATTTTAAACTCTGTCCAGGATGCTATCGAGGTAGTTGATGAACATGGTATAGTAAAGTATGTTAATCCTGCTTTTACAAGGGTAACAGGAATACCAGAAAATAAAAGGGTTAATCGCAATATTTTTGATGTTTCTCCCCAGGGCGCTCTGGCCCAGTCGCTAATTCAGCAGAAGCCAGTTACCGGATACCGTACTTATGTTGGTGGTTCTGACGCTGATGTGATTTCCAATGCTTCTCCAATAATTGTTGATGGAGAATTTATGGGAGCGGTTGTGGTCTTTCAACCAGTCGGAGATATTTTAAAGCTAATGGACGAATTACAACATAGTAATGCTATGATTGATAATCTTTATGCGCAAATAGATCAGATTTCCGGCAGCCGCTTCAGTTTTGAGTCCCTGACCGGGAAAAGTAATATACTGGCTTCGACTATAGAAAGAGCGCGCAAAGCAGCCCGCAGTGAATCAGCAGTATTGATCAGCGGTGAAAGCGGGACCGGGAAAAGTTTGTTCGCCCAGGCTATTCACAACAACAGCTCGCGCCGCAAAAAGCCGATTTTGGCTATTGACTGCTCAATTGTTCCAGACTCACTGCAGGAAATAGAAATATTCGGTTGTGAGAAGGGAGCTATGCCCGGGATAGTCCGGACCAGGATCGGTAAAATTGAACTGGCGGGGGGAAGCACTCTATTTATCAAAGAAATAAACTCATTGAATCCGTACCTGCAGAAAAAGATCCTTGAAGTTCTTGACGAAGGTGTTTTTTGCCGAATCGGTGGTGATGAGCCGATGCCTATTGATGTTAGGGTAGTCGCTTCAGCCAGTGATAATTTATTTAATGCATCTTTGCAGGGTTATTTTTCCGAAGAGCTGTACCGAAAATTAAGCCAGGTAACAGTTAACCTGCCTCCGCTGCGTAAGCGGACAGAGGATATTCCCCTTTTGGCTGAGGCTTTAATAGAGCGTTTAAACCGGAAACTGGGTAAAAAGGTTATTGAAGTATCACCACGAGCGATGCAGGAACTAATTGAATATGATTGGCCTGGCAATATCAGTGAGTTAAAGAGTGTTATCGAGAGGGCTATGGTTGTATCCGAAGGTCCGGTTATTGAATATCACCATTTATCACCTTATATAGGGCGGCTGGGAGTCCAGGAAGCGCCGGCTTTTGACGAAATTATTCCTCTTGATAAGATGGAAGAAAAAATGCTTAAACTGGCTATGACCAGGTATGGCGAGACTTTGGAAGGCAAAAAAAAGGCAGCTCAGGCTTTAAATATATCGCTGGCTACACTGTACAATAAGTTAAAAAAATATAGCGGCTAAATATTGCAAATTGAATGGAGGACTTAAATTGAAGCTTTATGAACACTTAGGGAAAGAGCTTTTTGCTCGTTATGGCATTCCTGTTCCTGCCGGCAGAGTTATTGAAAATGCAGGGCAGGCAGCTGAAGCAGCGTCAGAGCTGGGGGAAGTTGTTATCAAATCCCAGGTGCTGACCGGGAAAAGGGGTAAAGCAGGTGGAATATCTTTTGCCTCAAGCCCTGAAGAAGCCGAGGCAGAAGCTGAAAAGATTTTCA
The DNA here is from genome assembly GCA_003564505.1 of Syntrophomonadaceae bacterium. The sequence goes on along the minus strand of PXFD01000152.1, from coordinate 1,218 downwards.
AAATGGAGCTGGGCGGCTTTACTGCCGACAAACTGCTTGTTGAAGAAAAGATTCAAATTGAACAGGAAATATACCTGGCCCTGACAGTCGATGGAACAGTGCGCAAGCCAGTAGTTCTTGCTTCCTTAGACGGTGGGATGGATGTGGAAGATGTTCCTGAAGAGCGCATGATCAGGTGGCCGGTCGATGTGACAGTTGGCATGCAGGGTTATATGGTGCGAGAAATATGCCGCCAGATGGGAGTTAAAGGTGATCTTCAGAAAGAATTCCTTAAGCTTCTACCTAAGCTTTATAAAATGTTCAGGGAAAACGATGCTGAGCTTGCTGAAATTAATCCCCTGGCACTAACCCCACAGGGTTTGGTTGCCGCCGATGCAAAAGTTACTATTGACGATGATGCTCTTTTCCGCCACAAAGAACTGCCCCGGATTAAGGAAAAAACGGCGCTTGAGCTAAAAGCGGAAGAGCTTGATCTTGCTTATGTCGAACTTGATGGAGATATAGCAGTAATGGCTAATGGTGCCGGTATTACAATGGCAACCCTGGATATGGTTCAGCATTACGGCGGTTCGCCAGCTAACTTCCTTGATTTTGGAGGCGGGGCTAATATTGAAAAAACTTCTCAGGCCCTGGAACTGCTCCTGGGTACAAACCCGAAGGTCCTGCTAATCAATATCTTTGGTGGTATTACACGCTGTGATGTTGTTGCTGAAGCCTTTGTGGGGGTCAGGGAAAACAAAGGGATAGACCTGCCCGTATCATTCCGCCTGGTTGGAACCAATGAAGCCGAAGGGCGCGAGATTCTGGAAAAAGTGGGAATTAAAGCTTTTAACTCCATGGAAGAAGCTGTCAGTCATGCTGTAGAATTACTGAATGCTTCTTAACAGTAATTTTAGGAATTTACTTATCGATTTTTAACGCTGAAAGGAGCATTTATTATGTCAATATATATCAATGATAAAACGCGAGTCCTGGTCCAGGGTGTTACTGGAAATCAGGGGTCTTTTCATACCGGACAGATGCTGAAATACGGTACAAATATTGTTGGTGGAGTCTCACCAGGTAAAGGTGGACAGGAGGTTGAAGGTATCCCGGTTTACAATACCGTTTTTGAAGCAGTAGAAAAGGAGCAGGCAGATGCAAGCATCCTGTTCATACCGGCACCATTTGCCAAGGACGCTGCTTTAGAAGCCCTTGCTGCAGGAATTAAAATATTGG
>PXFD01000105.1 GCA_003564505.1 Syntrophomonadaceae bacterium | reverse complement strand
TGATTTCCTTTCCAGTTCTCCGCCCAGGTTTGTTATAATAATAAGAAGTTCGGTTAAAAGAGAATTTGCCGGGCGGCTGTGCAATTAATTTGAAAGTGGTGATTAGATAAATGGATTTAAAAAAATTATTGAGTGAGAAAAAGGTATTGTTTTTTGACGGGGGAACAGGGACAGAGCTGGCCAGGCGTGGGGGGGAAGCCAGCGGGATGACCAACCTGAATAACCCTGATGCTATATTAAAATTTCATCAGGACTACGCTGAACTTGGGGCAGATGCCCTGACCACCAACACTTTTACCATGAACAGGATCAGTGTGGAATCTAAAGAACAGGATATTGATATTCGTGAAGTAAACCTGGCCGGAGCGCGGTTGGCCAGGCAGGCAGCCGCTGATAAATGTTATGTTTTTGGTGATATCGGTCCCACAGGCAAGCTGCTCGAACCTTATGGCACTTACAAAGAAGAACAATTTATTACTAATTTTGCCGAGCAGGCTCGTTTTTTACTGGAAGGAGAAGTCGATGCTTTTATTATAGAGACAATGACCGACCTGCGTGAGGCCCTTTGTGCTCTGAAAGCGGTTCGTTCAGAAACAGATTTGCCGGTAATAGTAACGCTTTCCTTTTCTGAAACAGGTAAGGGAGGCAGGACAATCATGGGTAACAGCACCAGTGAGATTGCCAAAGCCCTGGAAAAAGAAGGAGCAAGTGCTGTCGGTGCCAACTGCGGTGATCTCTCACCGCTGGAAATGGCTGAAATTGCAGCTCTTTACAGGGAAAATACCGACCTTCCCGTTCTTATCCAGCCTAATGCCGGAAAACCTAAGCTGAAAGGTGACGAAACAGTATACGATATGACCCCTGAAGATTTCGCCGGGGGAGTTATGCAGGGGATTAAGAATGGTGCTGCCCTGGTCGGGGGCTGCTGCGGAACCACACTGGAGCACCTTTCCGCGGTTTATAAGCAGGCCAGGTGAACTTAACTGCCTTAGGACTGTTTCTTTCATAATTAATTTGCGACAGCCGGTTTAGTCTTGGTGTGTTTCTAGGCTGTGAGGTCTTGAGTTGAAATCTGTATGCATACCGGCTGCCGCAATCTCTGATTATCAGTTAATTACATGTTAGTAAGCACCGTATTTAAATACCGCATCAGTCATTGCCCTGACATTTTCCACTTTAGCCTTGCCAATTGCATTAAATGGTAGGGTGAATATAAAGCCTCTGCTGTCTTTTAAGTCTTCCACAATTGTTTTTACTTCATTATCCACCTGGTCCGGAGTTCCTCCTATTAACAGAGAGGGTGCAATCCCTCCGGCTATACATGAGTGATCGCCAACAACCTGTTTTGCTTTGCGTAAGTCAGTCTTATCAAACCAGGTAATAGCTTTTCCTTCAGGGAGTTCCAGGATTGTCTCAAGGTGGTGTTCATGTTCTCCCTGGAATGAAAACAGGGGAGTAAAATCAGCTTTAATCAGCTCTTCAGCCATATATTTCATGTATGTCCAGTGAAATTCTTTGAACATTTCGGGTGATAAATAAGTGTTATACCATACCGGGCAAAAAACCCGCCTGGAGCCGGTAAGATCATAGGAAAGTTTGCCAGTAGCTTTGCCAACTTCAGCAAGTACAGGGGCCAGGGCTTCACAAACTTTTTTCACTTTTTCCGGTTCACGGTATAAATCGATGAGCAGTTTATCAAAGTTCCTGACAAAAGCGCCTAAAAAGTCCAGGGGATTTGGGGCAAGAGCCATGTACCATGGTGGGCAATTTGCTTCAACAGTCTTGCCGGCAAACTCAATAACTTTTGGCAGGGCTGTGTTCAGGTCCCGGCCGAGTGTTAATAATGCAAAATCAGCTTCAGCGCTTCCCGGATTTTTAAGGGCGTTGTAAACTCTCGGAACAATGGTTTCAGAAAGAAATTTAAAGGGGTCGGCTATGAAATGATCGTACTCATCTAATTCCATGAAAGTGTCTTTAATGATAAACTGGGATTCTTCATTAATTGGCAGCTCACGACCCGGATGTGAAGAATAGTTGTCTTTCAATATATCGTGCGTGAAGCCACCGCCCATAACAGACGCAATAGCTACATTAATTGCCATTGTTGGATCAGTTGCAGCTAGAGATAACCCTAAAGTTACGCTTTCAAAAGTTCTTAAAAAACTTGCTCCGTCCCAGTTAAAATCATTGGCAAATTTTTCTACGGCCCCGGTATATTTTCCATGGTCATAAAACATCTCTTCATAACTAATTCCGGCATATCTTGCAGGAAAGTACAGGGTTGCCGCAGCGAGAGGTACCCGGTCAGGCTTTTTAAGGTTTGTAGCATCTTCAAGCCGCTTAAGCTTACTCTTGTAGGTTTCCGAATAATTATCTGTCATTTTATCCCTCCACTCTGAGCTTTTATATATAAAATCGATTCAATAGTTAAACTGCCCATTTTTTTGCTTTTGAGACTCCATCAAGGGCATCTTTGCCGTACGCATCAGCCCCGGTATACTGCCTGGTATTTTCATCAACCGGAGCGCCACCTATAATAACCTTCACATCATCTAAGTCCGAACTTTTTATTACCTCTACAGTTGATTTCATCGAATCAATGGTTGCAGTTAGCAGTCCACTAAGGCCGACGATTTTAGCATTGGTCTCCCTGATTTTCTCCACAAACTTTTGTGGGGGAACATCTACTCCCAGGTCATGTACTTCAAATCCGTTAGCTTCAAGTAAAAAAGTAACAATGTTTTTCCCTATATCATGAAGATCGCCTGCAACACTGCCTATCACAACAGTGCCAGTACTTTTTCCTCCAGATTCCTGCTGAAGCCTGGGCTTGATCACCTTTGATACCTGCTTTAAGATTTCTCCTGAGTATACAAGCTCACCGAGGTAATATTCGCCACTTTCAAACTTGTCTCCGACTATCTCCATGCCTTTGCGGGCATCATTGAGAATTTTCAAAGGGTCCTCGTTATTATTCAATCTTTTCTCAACAATTTTCAAGACTTCCTGTTCGTTTAAGTCTTTCAGAGCTTCAACTAAGCTGGCTTCCACGTGACCGGCTCCCTCCTAAAATAAATTTGAAATGTGCATTGCACATAAATATAATATACCGTAGTATATTGTATGTCAATGTATAATATTGTATGATACAGTATAAGGCATTTGACTGTTTTGCCTGGAAATGGTTTCAAGCATTGCCCGTCATTATAATACGTGCTATATTCTACCGTAGAGGTGATACTGTTGTTTAATAAAGAGATGCTTACAGTAGAGGAAGTAGCTACCTATTTAAGAACTACTCCAAACACGGTTTACAGATGGCTCAGGGCCGGTAAGCTAAGCGGAGTGAAAATTGGCAAGGAATGTAGAATAAAACAAGAAACTTTATCGGCATTTATAGATGATGATAAACAAATTGGGGCAAAAAGAAAAAACTGCTACGATGCTTTAGATCCCAACTCAGATCATGCCCTGGTTATTACTACCTCTGCCGAAGAGCTGTATGATTTTGAAGCAGATTATTTTAAAGAGGGTTTGTCAAGGGGACACAGGCTATTCAAAGGCTGCTGGTGGCAGCACACTGATGATGTCAGGAAAGAGCTTGATGC
>PXFD01000188.1 GCA_003564505.1 Syntrophomonadaceae bacterium | reverse complement strand
TGATATAGAAGTTTTTTGTGTTTACTGTGGAGAGGATTTAACTGCGGAACCTTTATTGCCGCTTGGTAATTTCAGGGGACCTGTTAAGTTTCCGACAAGGCCAATTATGTCAAAGCTTTGATTATAAAGCAGGAAAAATTAACTAAAAGTACATCGGGCGCTATCTGTCCAAGTGTATTAATCTTGCTTAAATATTTTTTCTAGAGCTTTTTGTATGCATTGTAAACTTTTCCATCAGTATTAAAAAGGGTTTTCGTAATTGTTGCAAATATAGTTCTTCCACATAACTTCTCTTTTACTAATTCTATGATTGCCTTCGTTACCCTTAAAACAATTAAGATCTGTCCCGGCTATACATTTTAAATTCTACCGGAGGCCTATATGTTATAATGCCCTCAGGAGGGATTGCGTATGCCAGGAAGAGTTATTATAACCAGGGTTATTCCGCAAGAGGGTATGAAAATATTAGAGAATAATAAGTTCAACTGCCGCGTAAATGACCGGGGCAGACCGTTCAGCCGTACCGAATTTGAAGAGGCAATCAAGGAGACTGATGCAGTTCTTTCCATGTTAAATGATCGTATTGATGCCGATCTGCTCGATCTGGCTCCTAATCTGAAAATAGTGGCAAATCTGGCTGCAGGAACAGATAATGTTGATCATGAAGCCTGCAATAAACGTGGAATTGCCGTAACCAATACCCCCGGGGTATTGACGGAAGCTACTGCCGACCTGGCGATAGCCCTGCTGCTTGCAGCATCCCGTCACCTGGTCCGGGCGGATCAGTACCTGCGTGAAGGAAAATTTAATGGTTGGGATCCCCTGCTTTTTACCGGGGCTGCCTTGAATGGTAAAACTTTAGGAATTGTTGGAATGGGCCGGATTGGCCAGGCCGTTGCTAAAAGAGCCCGTGGTTTCGGTTTGAAAATTGTTTATCATAACCGCAATAAACTGCCCGAAGAAATAACTTCCCAGTTGGAGGCAGAATATTTATCTCTTGATGATCTGGTAAAAAGTTCGGATTTTATCAGCCTTCATTTACCATATAACAGGGAAGTCCATCATTTAATTGACAACAGGCGCCTGGGCATGATGAAGACCGACGCTTACCTGATTAACACTGCCCGGGGAGCGCATATTGATGAAAAAAGCCTGGTTGAACATTTAAAGGCAGGAAATATTGCCGGCGCAGCACTGGATGTTTTTGAACATGAACCGCAAACGGCCCCGGGTTTGACGGACCTTGACAATGTAACCCTGCTGCCTCATATTGGCAGTGCTACCATGGAAGCCAGGTCAGAAATGGCCAGGATGGCAGCTGAGAGTATAGCTGCAGTACTTAATGGGAAAATGCCCAACAACATCCTAAACCCGCAGGTCTTGAACTGAAAGTAACCAGGAATTGTGCAATTCTCTCTATATTTGTTATTATATTGTATGAGCCACAGGGGCGGCAGTCTTTATGAAAAGTTAATTTATTAAGGAGGCAGCATGGATAATAAAAATAAGGAGCCGGTAAAAGCCTACAAAAACATGGAATTCTTAAATAGTAACGATGCCAGGAGCATCAGGATTTTATCTGAGTACTATGAGCCGCTGCAGCGGTTTAGGGAACAAAAGGTGTACGATACAATTGTATTTTACGGTTCCGCCCGCACAAAGAATTTAGTGGATGCAAAAAAAGAACTGGCCGCGGTGGAGAACCTGGTAGAAGAAGCAGGAGACAACCCGGGGCAGGAGTTGCAAAAAAAACTTGACAAAGCGAAAGACCAGGTGTTCTTAGCCCATTACTATGAGGATGCCGTGGAGCTGGCCCGGCGAATAACCGAGTGGTCTAAGTCTCTTGATTCCGTATATCGCTTTGTGGTATGTTCCGGCGGTGGGCCCGGGATGATGGAAGCAGCCAATAAGGGAGCAAGGGATGCTAAAGGGCTTTCTATAGGGCTGAATATCAGCCTGCCTTTTGAGCAGTCCTCAAACCCCTATATCACACCGGATTTAAACTTTGAATTTCACTACTTTTTTATGCGTAAATTCTGGTTTGTTTACCTGGCCAAAGCCCTGATTATCTTCCCCGGTGGTTTCGGCACCCTGGATGAACTATTTGAGCTTTTAACCCTGATCCAGACCGGAAAAATTAAGAAGAACCTGCCTATTGTTATCTATGGTTCAGAATACTGGAACCAGATAATTAACCTTGATAACATGGTCAAATACGGGGTAATTTGTCAGAAAGATCGCGACCTGGTTCGCTATTGTGATAGCGTTGACGATGCTTTTGAATACCTGAAGATGGAGCTTACAGAGCAGTACCTTAACCGAGAGTAGCTTACAGTCGGTGCTTTATGATCCTTTTTTAAGAAATACTTAAAGCCGGTTATGCTTTCATTAAATGCAGAACCGGCTTCATTAACTTAAGATTGTAATTACAAAACCTGCCTAAGAAAACCAGGCTCTCTTCAGCTTTCTTAAGCAGGCTGGGCAGTGCTAAGCGATATGGCTGATCAGTTACTTCAGGCTTTATGTGAACTAAACAGGCATCTCAGCTTTTTATATTTGCTAATGCTTTTTTCCTGAATCCCGGGTATAGTAAATATGCCTCAGCAACCAGCAGCAAAAGAATACAAACTGTTACGGCTGAAATTACTGCCGGGTACTGACCGGCAAATTCATTGGCTGAAGCATGTTTAATCCAGATCCCGGCATAAGCCCAGACAATAACCAGACCGTAGGCGACATCTTTGTCCCTGATCATCCTGGCACCGGCTATTGCTACACCAACGAAAAGGATTAAGATTGTCCAGATTTGCTCAGATATACCGAACCCGCCCCAGCCGATGCTGACCAGGTAGGTGGTGACATTGGCAATAGTTGCAACGGTGATCCAGCCGAAATATATGCTGAAAGGCAGCCGGATCAATATTTTTTCCTGCAAATTAAACTCTTCCCTGCTTAAACGGTTGGCAATTAGAATTAAACTGATCAGAATTACCAGCATCAACAGCAACGAGAGGCCGATTGCATCATAATGCCAGGCTAAAATCCACAAGCCGTTAGCGACAGAAGATATGGAAAAATAAATACCGATCGTTGTGAATAATTCTGCTCTGCCAGATCCGCGATCCTGGCGAAATAACCCAAACTGGTAGAGGGTATATGCTGCTAGCAACAGGTAGATTAAACCCCAGATGGCAAAAGTTATGGTAGCAGGCGCAAAAAGGTCCGGGTAGGAGTCTGACACCTCCCCGGTTGTAACCCCGTTTATGGGAATTGAGTTGGCCAGGCCGTTCATGAGGATCATAAAAAGAAAAGTAACAGCCACAACAATTTTAATGTTGTTGTAGTTCTTTTCATTAAACAAGTGATCATCCCCTCTCGTTCGATAAAAGCGTTTTTTAATAGTATAATATTTTGATGCTTTCAATACAAGGCAATATATATTCTAAAACAAAAAGTTACATTTTTGTGTTAAGCAGCAGAGCAATAAACCTATCAACCGCTTCATCCTGGTCTTTGCCGCTGTCACGTGCTTCACTTAAGCACTCCCGGAAGAAATCGGCTACAACCAGCTTGGTTACACCTTCCAGGGCTGAATGTACGGCGCTAAGCAG
>PXFD01000172.1 GCA_003564505.1 Syntrophomonadaceae bacterium | reverse complement strand
GACTCAGAGGAATAAGAGGGCACATATTGAATATAAATATATGAATCCCTTGAAGCGCTGCAGCTTATTAGTTTTAAAATAAGCACCTTAAGAAGAGGAGGCTTTTAAATGACAGAACGGGTAAGAGTTCATACCGATAACGCTCCGGCAGCAGTTGGTCCATACAGCCAGGGTGTAAAAACGGGGAATATGATGTTTGTTTCCGGGCAGATGCCGGTAGTGCCGGCAACTGGAGAAGTTGTAGAAGGCGATGTTGGTGAAAAGGCAAGGCAGTGTATGAAAAATGTTCTGGCTATTCTTGAAGAGGCCGGTTTAAAAGCAGACAATATCATAAAGACAACCATTTTTCTTACTGACATGAATGATTTCGGAGCTGTCAATGAGGTCTATGCGTCATTTTTTGGCGATAGCTATCCGGCCAGATCATGTGTTGAGGTGTCCAGGCTGCCTAAAGGCGTTGATGTGGAAATTGAAGCAATAGCAGGTTATTGATTGTTTTCTTTTAAACTATTCTTGATTTTTTGAAAGGCGGGTGAATGGTCATGTATAGTATCTACTTTGAGCGTCACAGGCAAAAGGACAACTCTTTATACCGAATGAACCTGGTTAAAAAACTTGCAGGTTTTGTTTTGAAAATAATTCTTATATCGCTCATTATGTTTTTTTTGCTGGCCAGCACCCAAACTTCAGCTGCCCGCTATGGTGATATAAACGGTGATGGCAGGATTGATGTAAATGATGTTGTTCTTGCTATGCGTCATGCCCTGGGAATGGAATCTTTAGATGGTGAGAGAAAAGTTCGTGCTGATGTTAATGGTGACGGAGCAGTCAATGTCCAGGATGTAAGTTTGATCATGCAAAAGTCATTAGGCTTGATAGATAGCTTCCCGGGGTTAGGAGCTCATCTTGTTGATGAATTTATTGTTGCCGATGGTATTTCCCCCGGAAATAAATTTGTTATAGTAACCCTTGAAGTGAGTGATCCCGGGTCATACCAGGTATCACTGGGTGAAAAAGATCTTGATTACAGCGGATCAATCGAAGGATTTATCGGAGAAGTTGATGAAGCTGATGCAGTCAGGGAAAAAGTAAGGGTTATCAAACGATAAAGACATAAGTCAGCATTTGCACATTATCAGATATATTAGTATTTCACGCAGTATTATTTAGAATTAGAATGCAAATTGACCCGGTCAAGTGTATTTATAAAGTGTATTAGGAGATCAAGTGTATTGCAGACAAAGCACAGATTTATCTATGCAGACTCCAGGAACTTGGAAGCAATAGCAGATAACAGCATCGATCTGGTTGTTACTTCACCCCCATATCCGATGATTGAAATGTGGGACAAGCAGTTTTCCTCATTTATCCCGGGTTTGGAAACCATGCTGGAAGAAAGTAATTACAGCAGTGCTTTTGAAGCAATGCACCTGGAGCTTGATAAAGTCTGGTTTGAGCTTAAGCGGGTCATGAAGCAGGGGGCCCTGGCTTGCATAAATATCGGTGATGCAACCAGGACCTTAAATGCCAGGTTTCGGCTTTTTGCCAATCATGCCCGGGTGCAAAGCAAATTTTTTGAACTTGGCTTTGACCTGCTGCCTGTGATTCTTTGGCGCAAGCAGACCAATGCCCCAAATAAATTTATGGGTTCGGGTATGCTTCCGCCCGGCGCTTACATTACCCTTGAACATGAATATATCCTTATTTTTCGCAAAGGTCCTAAAAGGGTCTTTGCCACTGAAGGCGAAAAGAAAAACCGCAGGGAAAGCGCATATTTCTGGGAAGAGCGAAACAGCTGGTTTTCCGATCTCTGGGATTTTAAAGGGACAAGGCAGGAAACCACTTCCGGTGAGCTTCGCAAACGAAGCGCTGCCTATCCTTTTCTGCTGCCCTTTCGCCTGATAAATATTTTTTCGGTTTACGGTGATACGGTATTAGATCCCTTTTCCGGGACGGGGACGACTGCGATGGCTGCTATTGCCGCCGGAAGAAACAGCATTAACTGTGAATTTGAGAGCAGTTTTTACGAACAGGTTAAAAATAGGTTGATTCAAGAGGCTCCCCAACTGAGTAGTTATAACCGTGAAAGAATTGCCGGGCATCTCGAATTTATGGAGAATTACCAGAAGGAAAAAGGCAAACTAAAGCACCTGAACAAACATTATGGCTTTCCGGTAATGACTGCACAGGAGAAAGATCTGAAACTGGCCTTTGTCAAGTCTATTGAAGAACAAAGTGAAGACTTCTTTGTCACAACTTATTTCAGTGACCATGAAATTGAAAAATATGACTTAAATGAGATACTTGTTAATGGGTTGGACCATAATTCTGAATCGCAGTTAAAGTTATTTTAGAGTGCTGAAATCCTGGTTAAGCTGCTTGGCAATTATTTGCACATGTATTCCAGGTTAAGGAACTTGCTTTTCAGGGAAAGAGTTGCCTATGTTTTTTTCTTCAATCTTCTGGCCTGGATGATTACATCAGAGCCAAATTTTTTCCTCAGTTTGTCCCTGGTTTCAGTCAGCCTGGTTTCTTTTTTGTTTTCTTCAAGAGAGTTGAAAAGTGATACCTGGCTGCCCTGCTCAAAGCCCGAGGCCTGGACACCCACTAATCGCCAGGGCGGGCTTCCGCAGTTCTTTTCAAAGAGGGTTACTGCTGCCAGGTAGATATCCCTGTCACAATAAATTGTTTCCGGTATTGTCAGGCTGCGGTTAATAGTTTTGAAGTCCCGGTAGCGCAGTTTGAGGGTAATCGTTTTAGCTGTTATCCCTGAAGAGCGCAGGCGGTAACCGACGCCGGAAGAAAGTTCCATTAAAACTGACTTCATAGTTTCATGATCAAAGATGTCTTCGGCAAAAGTTGTCTCTTCAGAGATTGATTTGGCCTGGTGTTCCAGTTCCAACTCGCGGTTGTCAATGCCATGGGCATAATTATGGACAGCTCCTGCATTGCTGCCGAGGATATGTTTTAAGGCATCTGCTGGGTAAGCGGCTAGCTCTTCAATAGTCTTTATACCGAGGCTGTTTAAATTTTTTTCTGCTACCGGACCGACGCCGGGCAAGGACCTGACTGACAGCGGCCACAGTTTTTCCCTAATTTCTTCCGGCCAGAGGGTAGCAATATTATTTGGTTTGCCCAGCTCGCAGGCGATTTTGGCCAATAACTTGTTAACTGAAACCCCTACACTGATTGGCAGCCGCAGTTCATTTCTTACAGCATCATGAATAGCTGTTCCTGTTTCAAAACCGCGGCCCTCTTTTACTGCCAGGTAAGCTTCGTCAATGGAAACAAACTCTATATCAGGGGTAAAGCGTTCGAAAATATTTCTAACCTGTAAAGATACTTCCTTGTAGCGTGACATGCGGCCCCTGATAATTATCGCCTGCGGACATAAAGATATTGCCTTTTTCATCGGCATGGCTGAGCGGATTCCATACTTTCTGGCTTCATACGAGCAGGTCGAAACAACGCCCCGCCCTTCCGGGCTACCTCCGACCAGGACCGGTTTGCCCTTGAGGTCAGGATTGTCCAGCTGTTCAACAGAAGCAAAAAATGCATCAAGATCACATAGTAGTATTTCGCAATATTTTTTCATATTTTGATCCTAAATATCCTTAGCAATATTGTCAACTTGCT
>PXFD01000069.1 GCA_003564505.1 Syntrophomonadaceae bacterium | reverse complement strand
GGAGTATGGGTAGAAGACCCGGAAGGTAACCGTTACATGGATATGCTCAGTGCTTACTCAGCAATGAATTTTGGCCACTGTCATCCTGACATTATTAAAGCTTTAAAAGAACAGGCTGACAAGATTACCCTTACCTCAAGAGCTTTCCACAATGACCGGTTGGGAGATTTCTGTCGTGTACTATCAGAAATGACAGGTAAAGATCTGGTTCTACCCATGAATACGGGGGCAGAAGCAGTAGAAACAGCAATTAAAGCTGTGCGCCGGTGGGCTTACCGGGTTAAGAAAGTTCCCGCAGATAAGGCAGAAATAATTACCTGCCTGGGAAATTTTCATGGAAGAACATCGACTATTATTTCTTTTAGTTCCGATAGCGACTACAATGCCGATTACGGACCTTATATGCCCGGTTTTAAACTGGTCGAATACGGTAATATAAATGCCCTGGAAGAAGCAATAGGTCCTCATACAGCCGGATTCATGGTAGAGCCAATCCAGGGTGAGGGTGGAATTATTATTCCTCCTGAAGGTTATCTGAAAGAAGCATATCAGCTGTGCCGTGATAACAACGTCATTTTCATGGCCGATGAAATTCAAACCGGCTTCGGTCGCACAGGCAAGCTGTTTGCCTGTGACTGGGAAGATGTAACCCCTGATATTTATATCCTGGGAAAAGCTCTTGGTGGCGGAATCATTCCTATTTCTGCTGTAACGGCAAATGAAAACATTTTAGGTGTATTTGAACCCGGTTCTCATGGCTCAACTTTTGGCGGAAATCCGCTGGCCTGTGCCGTGGCAATTGAAGCGATGCAGGTTTTAAAAAGAGAAAAAATGATTGGTAATTCCCTGCAGCTCGGTACTTATTTTGTCGAGGAACTAAGAAAAATAGATAACCCTGTTATTACCGAGGTTAGAGGCAAAGGCCTGATGGTCGGAGTCGAATTAAAGGAGAAGGCAAGGCCATATTGTGAAAAGCTGATGCAGCTTGGAGTATTAGCCAAGGAGACTCATGATAATGTAATCCGTTTGGCTCCTCCATTAATCATCAGTAGGGAAGACCTTGATTGGGCCCTTGACAAGTTAAAACAAGTTTTTCATCATAACAAATAGATTTTTTACTAGATTCCAACTTAATTATTTGTAACCGCCCAGAACATATACAATTACTTTAAGGAGGAACAAAAATGATAAGAGATTTTAAAAATGAAAGTCCGGTGGATTTCACAAAAAAAACTAACTATAAAATAATGCTTGATGCTTTAGAGAAGAATAAAGATGAGTTCGGCTCAGAATATCCTCTTATAATTGATGGCAAAAGTCACGAAAGCAACGAAACTATAGCTTCTATTAACCCTTCACAGTTTGACCAGGTAATCGGACATGTGCATGCTGCCGATGAAAGCCAGGCTGAAATGGCATTACAGGCAGCGCTTAATGCCTTCAAGGGGTGGAAAAGCGTCAGCGCCGGCTTTAGAGCTCGCTGTCTTTTTAAAGCAGCCGGGATCATGCGCAAACGGAAAGCCGAATTGACTGCATTAATAGTCCTTGAAAATGGCAAAAATTGGACTGAGGCCTACGGTGACGTCGCCGAAGCTATCGATTTCCTTGATTTTTATGCGATCAATGCTATTAAACTATCTGACAGGCAGTCACTGCAAAGGCTCAGTGGAGAAGATAACGAGCTCTACTACATTCCACTTGGTGTCGGAGTTGTTATCGCGCCATGGAATTTCCCGCTCGCTATCCTAACCGGGATGACAGCAGGCCCATTGGTCATGGGGAACACAATTATAATGAAACCCTCCAGTAATACCCCTGTAGTTGCTTATAAACTGATGGAAATCCTTAAAGAAGCAGGGGTGCCGAATGGTGTGGTTAACCTGGTTTTCGGCCACGGCAGTATAGTAGGCAGGTACCTGGTCAGTCACCCCAAAACAAGATTCATTAATTTTACCGGCTCCAGGGAACAGGGTTTGAAAATTGTGGAAGAAGGCAGCAAAACCAGGGAAGGCCAAAAATGGATCAAACGGGTTAGTGCAGAAATGGGCGGTAAAAATGCGATTATTGTAGACAGCGAAGTAAATCTTGATGCTGCTGTAGACGGTATATTTGCTTCAGCTTTCGGGTTCCAGGGGCAAAAATGTTCGGCCTGCTCCAGGGCTATTATCGATAAAAGCGTCTATGAATATGTAGTTGAAAAACTTATCGAAAAAACAAAGTCGATAAATATCGGTCCTGCTGAAGACTATAATAACATGATGGGGCCCTTGATTGATCAGGATGCCCTGGACAAAGTCTTAAAATATATTGAAATTGGCAAAGAAGAAGGAACTTTACTTTATGGTGGTAATAAAATCGAAAAAAGCGGCTTTTATCTAGAGCCCACTATATTTACTGACATAGAGTCTCATAACCGCCTGGCCCAGGAAGAAATATTCGGACCGGTTCTGGCCTTGATGAGAGCAGATAATTTTGATCATGCCCTCGAGATAGCAAATGATACCGAATATGGCCTAACCGGAGCAGTCTATTCAAATAGCAGGGAAAAGCTTGAAAAAGCCCGCAATGAATTTCATGTTGGAAATCTTTATTTTAATCGAACCTGCACTGCTTCCCTGGTAGGAGTGCATCCTTTTGGCGGCTACAATATGTCTGGAACAGGCGCAAAAGCAGGAAGTAAAGATTACCTTCGCCTGTTCAGCCAGGCTAAAGCAGTTTCAGAAAGAATTAATTAACCTTCCTGCAAATAAATCTATAATTATTGAGACAGCAAAAAATTGATCTAATAATAGGCTTTTTACCCCTAAAAACCATATCAAAATATATTGTCAAATCAAAGTTGCGCTAACCCTCTATTATGATAAGTTGCATGCAGCTGAAAAAGGGGGGCGCCGATCAATTTTTCAATAATTTATTGTTTAAATATTGCAAAAGGTATTGACAAATTTATATATCGGATCAATAATGGCTCTACCAGGTTCCGAGAGACTGGCTGGAACACCGGGTCCGGTTAACAGGGGAAACCGAAGTGGACGAAGGACTTACCGGAATCCCAGCAGGGATAAAACCTGAAACCGGACAGCTGCAAGCTTATTTTAGTAAGGGTTACCTTAATTCAAAAATAGCTGGCAGCACAAAAAACAGTAGCGTTCTGAGGTTGGGCGGAGTCCATCCAGAGGTGGTGGCGTAAACTCAGCTGTTGAAGGAATCGTGAAGCGGTTTTGTCGGATCACCAAAAGGCCTGTTGGAACCTGGTTTATTATATTTAACTGACACTTGATTAATATTAGTAATTGTTCTCAGTATCAATATATTCAAACCTTTTTACTTTTATTGACACTCTCGAATAGAGAGTGTTATAATTTTTTTATGAAAACTACAATAACATCGCAGATTGATTTAACCATTGATGAGTATAACAGTAATCCCGCCAACCTTATAATGATTTTACAGGATCTGCAGGCAAAGCAGGGTTACCTGACCGGAGAAACGATCGCCCGGGTAGCAGAAAGATTAGATATTCCCCAATCACAAATTTACTCTGTCGCCACCTTTTACAAGTCTCTACACTTAACTCCACGCGGAAAACATACTGTCGATATTTGCGAAGGCACCGCCTGTCACATCAGGGGTGCTTC
>PXFD01000167.1 GCA_003564505.1 Syntrophomonadaceae bacterium | reverse complement strand
TTTTCTATCATACCGAGCGGCCGGTTAACCAGGTTGTAATGGTGACCTCTCTCGGGCTTGGTCAGTACTGCCAGGCCATTTAAAAGCTCCATCTCCAGGGTTCCGTCTTCCCTGCGCTCCGGTTTGAAGCCCCCCGGCACAAGGCAGGTTGAACCATCTTTCAGGGTCCATTTTTGCCAGTTATCGGCGGGCACCCCAAAATTATAATAGCGGGTTAGCGGAAGCAGGTCACCGCCCATCATCTGGAATACTTCCAGCCCTTCCTCAAGATCAGGTGAAGCTAACATGGGAATAGGATCGCGCATATAGGTAGTAGTGCTTATGCCAAGGTGTTCTTTAAGGCGGTTATAGGCTATGACATTTATCCCGCTGTTGTGAGTGGCGCCAAAATCGATCGGCACCCGGTCGCTCTCCTTAAAAGCAAATGCTGCTTCAATTCGCTCGCGTGGCTTCATTTCACTTCCCCTTCCCATCACTGTATCGCCCTTTTCCATGAATGCAGCTCCAAAATTTAGTATACCATTCTGACGATTTAAAGATCAAACTATTTGCCTGTGATATTGCCAAGTGTGCAAATTGACAGACGTCAGCCGTATATTTTGTTCAGCAGGGTTTGTGAATTTTCAACAGTGCAAACCAGCAGGCTTTATCACAAATAATGAGCATATTAATGAATCCTGGTTCTACAGTTCAGTATGCATGATATAATATGCTTTAAAAGGAGGAGATCAAATGGCAGATAAATTGTGTGTAATAGCAGGAGTCGGCAGTGGAATGGGCCAGGCTATTGCCCGTGCTTTTGCAGAGGAAGGATATAACCTGGCCATGATATCTCGCAACCCGGAAAATATGGAACCATACAAAAAGCAGATTGAAGAGCTTGGCCGTCAGGCCACCCTGTTTCAGAGCGATGTCACTAACCACCGGAAGATGCTCGGCACTTTTGAAGATATCAACAGCAAGCTCGGTGTGCCGGATGTTGCGGTTTACAATGTGGCAACTATGACCATGGAGAAACCAAGTGAACTGACACCTCAGGCAATTCTTGACACCTTGCCGTTAAACTTCTTCGGCGCTCTTAACACAGCTTCTGCAGTGCTGCCGGCAATGCGCAAAAGCGGGTCCGGTACACTGCTCTTTACCGGCGGCGGTTTTGCCATTGAGCCTTCAGTGGAACGCACAACTCACTCGGTGGGCAAGGCGGCCCTGCGTAACTGGGTTTACGCCCTGCACCAGGAACTGGCTCCCGAAGGAATTCATGCTGCTACAGTCACCATCACCCGCCCGATAGATCCCGGTTCAGGCTCAACCTACGATCCGAACGTAATTGCCTCACAATATATTAAGCTGGTCAACCAGGAGCAGGCAAGCTGGAACTGGGAAATTATCCACAAAGACCTTTAAATCAAAAGCGGGACAGGGAGAAACTTCTCTCTGTCCCACTTTGCTTTTGGAGAAACTTACCATGTTTTATTTAGTCATACTGAGATAGTAAGTACTCTTTGCGGGCCTCTTTAAATTCTTCGATGGCAGGTTTGAATTCCATCATGATTTCTTCGGGGCTCAAACCTTTTTCCAGGAACTGCCCCATTTTATCTGTACCCATAATTTTATCGAACATAACTATGGTTGCATTGCTTTTGGGAATATTAAAGTCACCAAGCTGAAAGGCATAGGTCAGGGCATATATGCCAGTCCTGGCCGGGTTTAGTTTGTGTGGATCAGTAATTTTAAGCCTGACTCCACCCGCAGTGTTCCTGTCCTCTGGATAAAATTCAATTCCTTCAAGATCTGCACTGTTTAAAAGATCAGCATATGACTCTGAATCAAGGTTATTACCGCCAATCCACCGGAATTGATCAGCCTGGTAAACCCCCGTGTTTTCTCCAAGCCCTGTCACCATGTAGCCATAAACCGCTTCCAGGTCGGGGATATTAGGAGAGGTCTGGACCCATCTTAAGCCCAGGTCCTCAAACAGCATATCCCTGCCGTATCCTTTCATCGGGATTACGGTTAATTCAGCATCAATATTACGGTTAAAGTAAAGAGCCAGTTCTCCCACCGTCATCCCGTGCGCTTTAGGCAGGATGTCAATACCAACAAAAGATTTAAACCGCTCTTCAAGAACAGGACCGTCAACGATCAATCCGCCAAGCGGGTTGGGACGGTCAAGGACAATTACCGGAACCCCGTATTCCTCTGCTGCAACCATGCAGTAGTTAAGGGTTGATATATAGGTGTAAGTCCGGGCGCCTATGTCCTGGACATCGTATAAAAGCACATCAATACCTTCAAGCATTTCTTCAGTGGGCATCCTGGTCTGCCCGTAGAGACTGTAAACCGGTATGCCCAGTTCTTCGTGAGTGTAAGATTCAACATACTCACCTGCAGCAGCAGTACCGTCTATGCCATGTTCAGGTCCGTAAAGCGCTGCAAGGTCTACGTCTTCAGCTTCCCAGAGCAGTTCAACCGTACTCTCACCCCGGGTATTAACTCCGCTTTGATTGGTGACCAGGCCAACCTTTTTATCCCTCAGAAGATGAAGCTTCTCTGCAAAAAGTACTTCACTACCCAGCATGAACTCTTCTACAACCTCTTCCTGATCTAATCCCAGGGTAATCTGCATAATTCGCGTGACATCCCTGATATCTACAACGCCGTCATCTATAACATCGGCAGCTTCAAGCTGTTCTCCAGCCAAATTACTCAATCCAAGGACATGTTTCATAACCATTATGACATCAATGATATTAACTACACCATCACCGTTAACATCACCGGTCAGTGCATCAGAGGCATTGGTTTCATCACAGGATAATACAAATACGAATAAAGTTGCCAAAACAGCAACGGTTAACTTAGTTAAAACACTTCTTTGCCCGGATTTTCTTTTGCGATCCAACAATTACACCCCTGGTGATAGGCACGAACATACAGCTATGTTTGCTTCAATTATACATCAATCGCTTAATATTAAATACCATTTAAGGCTTGAATATTTCAAGCAGAACATCTCCACTCCCTTTTGCCCTATTTGAATACTTTTTATTATGATGCAGCAAAATCTTTTAGAGTGCTATTCTATGATTCAATTTGCGTCTCTAATGCTATAATGTTAAATACACAGAAGATAGAATCTATCTACAGCTATGATCAGGATTTTGATTCTGTTGAGGGCATCTACAGGATGGAAACGTCCACAATTTAGCTTGGAGGTAATAAAATGATTAATGAACATGGTAAAAGCATGCCCGAAGTATTTAACCTGCCTGAAAACTCAGCCGGTGATGAACTAAAGCAGTTAAAAGATGAGAAAGTGATTGAGCGTATCTGGCAAAAAGACCATACCGTGTGGAGCGATAGCCCCGAGGAAATCAGCAACCGGTTGGGCTGGCTGGAGAGCCACAATATCTCACGGGAAGCCCTGGCGGAAATTAAAAGCTTTGCTGACCAGATCATGGATCAGGGTTATACCAGTGCCCTTTTGATGGGCATGGGAGGTTCAAGCATGGCCCCCGAAGTCTTCAGCATTATTTTTGGCTCTGTTAAAAATAACTTCGACCTGCATGTTATCGATACTACCAACCCCGATGCTATTTTTGAAAAAGAAAAAATGCTCGACCTGGAAAAAACACTTTTTATTGTATCGACAAAATCCGGAGGAACGGT
>PXFD01000202.1 GCA_003564505.1 Syntrophomonadaceae bacterium | reverse complement strand
CCAGCCGCTTTTTTATTATACCCATCGGTATAACTGATTTTAGGCATCAGTTATCCTCTTAATATGTTCATCTACTGTTTCAGCTACATATTTGCCCTGCTCAAGCTCATCTCGGGTTTCATTAATCGCAGCTTCCAGTTCACATTCCCGGTAGTAGTTATATTTTTCAATCGGGATTACCACATAAGTATTCTTCCCTCTTACAGTAACCACTGCTTCTTCAAATTCTTTCACAACCATATCAATGGCTGAAACACCCTTAGTTTTTAAGTCGTTTGCAGTAATCATATTACTCATAGCTATACACCATCCCTCTTAACAATGCTAATGATAACACTATTAACAGTACTCTAAACAGAGCTGAATGTCAAGCAGACAATCAGTTTTTTAATAAGGCTGTCCTGATTCAAGCAGCGGTTGGTACATCATAATTGCATGGTTCTCGGTGATATATTGATCGTCTACAAGCTCTCCACGCGAGTTATAAACCTTCCTGTAGATGTTATTATGCCTGACATAATCACCCCAGTATTCCTGGGTTATCCAGTGTTCCTTTTCATATATTTCATAAGTGTATTCCGGCTTCCGTTCTGCCCTCCATTCACCAACAAGGTGTGTATCAGTAAGGTAAACAAGCAGCTGAAAAGGCTGGTTAGTGGAGTTATAGATCTGCAGATCAATGTAGTTATAGGCACAGGTGGCCCCGCTGCCAAAAGGCAGAGCCCGGTTGGAGTCGGGGAAAACATCATAGTTGTGGCGGTGCCTTTCTGTAACGGTTAATGGTGTGTGCAAAACTGCCCAGTAAATCAGGTTGGAAAGCTGGCAGAGACCGCCGCCAATGCTGCTAATAACCCTGCCGTGATCAAGCAGCATCCCCTCCAGGTACCCCTTTCTTTTGGTGGGCTTACCGACAAGGCGCCAGAACGAAAAGGTTTCACCAGGCTGGATAATGATTTTATCCAGTTTTTCAGCCGCAATTTGCAGGTTATTAACCTTGTTATGCTGCATCCACATATCAACATCTTTTAGCTTTCTGAACAGAGGGGTTTCATGCCTGAAAACACGCACTTCAAGGGGCTTATCAGTATAAATGGAGGCCCACTTTTTATCGCTGAATCGCCATTGTAGGTACCTTTTTAGCTGAAAGTAGTAACTACCCAGTGTTCTCCTGAAATTACTTCTTTGAATTGGTTTTTCCATTTCTCACTCACTTTCAGGCTTGCCCGTTAACTATTAAAGACTGGCTAATCATGCTTTTTATACCTGTGAAGGTTATGCATTGCCTTTAGATAATCTGACAGACCGAGAAAACTGTACGGCCGGACGGCTGTCGAAGACAGTTTTAAGTCTGGGGACTTGCCTTTAGAATAGCTTTCTAAGAAGTGTTCCAAGCTATCAACAATTAGCCTGAACTGCTGGTGCCCGATTTGATGATGGAAAGTTAATCGTCCCACCTTCATGATTTTTGACCGGTCAAGTTTTTCTCTTAAGATAATCTTCCCGGTGTCAATACCTTCATCTACGAAATGAAAAGTAATACCAATTTTATCAAATTCATTATTAACCATTGGCCAGGTGCCACACTGTACTCCCCGGTAGTCAGGCAGCCAGCCGGAGTGTATGTTAACTATCTTTCCACCTGCAGCCTCAATTATTTCCCCGGAAATAATGCTGACACCCTTAATAAGAATCAGGTCAGGGGCCAGCTTTTCTATAAAAGACAACACTTCATGATCGTTGATATATGAAGTTTTTAACCAGGGAATATCTTTAGCGGCAGGGCTGCCGGTATCGTACACGGCCCTATCCGGCAGCATTCGCTGCAGCAGCCTGAATGCTGCTATATCAAGCCTTTTAAAAACATTTTTCTTTCTAAAAAGCTGACTGACCCGCTCAGTCTTACCCGTTATCTCTTCCACAACACCGCACATTTCTACCGCCAGCCCTGTTTGAAGGTTACCCAACAAAGCAAGGTTAGGCAGCGCACTGCTTGTCATATAGAGAACTTTTAACATAGCCCCCGCCCTGTTTTCATATAAAAGGTGTAGTTTGCTTCAGCCGCTATCACAGACCAATAAAATACAGCAAACCCAGAAATACCAGTGTAGCAATAAATGAAGTAAGCAATGCATTAAGCGCCGCTTCTTTGCCACCTTTTATCTTAGCGCCCAAACCAAGAATGTTTTTAGTCTGGACAACATACCATAACAAACCGAATATAAAAAAGAATACTATCCCTTGAACCAATAATTGCATTGAATTAGCCTCCTGCCCTTAAACTATAGATTGATACTCTTAATGGTAAAGGAAGAATGACTACCATGTCAAAGTTCCGCCAGTACAAAACAGCATTTGACCCCAACCGCGTTCAAACGCGGCGCACTGGCTGCTGTCTTCATAAAAAACTTTGCCAGAGGAAAAGTAGAGCAGCTTCTTGAAAACCTTTTAAGTTAAACCGCTTTGTTTTGAACAATACCTCTTAATAACCTTCCTAGTATATCCGAACCTGTGATCACTTTCTTCTCTTCTCCCCAAAACAGGATGATATCTTCATCTATCACGTCATCTTCGCTGTGCTCGGGATTAACCTTTAGACGGGGAATGACCTGGCCCAGGGTTATATTTTCATCCCTGACAATAATTGGCCTGTGGCAATAATAGTACGGGTTAAAGCTATCGGAGGCAAATAAAACGCTGCGGATAAACCTGTCTGCATTTAAGACCATTCTCGGCTCATCTTGCAAATCATTTAAAATAATCCACTTTTTCTCAGAGCAAGATATTTTCAACAGAAAATCATCTTCCGGGTCAGGTTCCACTTCAGGGAAAACAGGCTTACCATTTTTAAACTCTAACTTCAAAATGCTGTCAGGATCAATAATCTCCCCTTCTTCAGAAAGAGGAAGGTCGTCTATGGTCAAAAAGTTCATAGCTCCCTTGCCTTCCATCTTCTCAATGTCAGTTTCACGAGATAACATGTGCATTTCTATTAATGCATGAAGATCCTGCTCCTCAAAATAGGTAATTGCTTCTTTGCCAAGCCATTTATCCAAAACCATGGCAGTTGGTTTAGCAACGATATAAAGCAGCACCTGGTAAAACCGCAATAAAGGTGAAAGCAAAGAAGCAACCTTGAGGGCGTGTCTTGAAAAGTATGCTTGTGGTATTATCTCCCCGACAATAGTTATAACAACCGTAGAAAAGAGAAAAGCCATAACCCCGGTTAAAACTGAACCAGAAAGTAATGCGAGCAGAACATTAACAGCAACATTAGCCCAGAGGATGGTAACCAGTAGAAAATTTGAGTCCCTTCGTAAGGAGAGAACGCGTTCAGCATGCTCATTGTTTTTACTGGCCTCCATTTCCAGGCGCAGCTTGCTTATACTAAAAAAAGCCAGGTTCAAACCTGACAACATTGCAGATTGAGACAAACATAGAGCTATCCCGATCCAGATAAAAAATGGCATCTTCAATCCTCCAGATTTTCACTAACCAATTCCTTGATGATTAATTATTCATATGCTTACAACAATCCTGCCTTTAAGCAGCAACATAAGTTCAAAATTTAAAGTAATAGAGCTAAATTTAACCGAAATTGTTTGCCTAGATAAACACAGTATTTGCAGATTAATTGAATGGCGAATCAGGTTCTCCTTATATCGATAGATAAAATATTGTGAATTCATCCATAT
>PXFD01000156.1 GCA_003564505.1 Syntrophomonadaceae bacterium | reverse complement strand
TTGTTTTAGAAAGGCTTTGTCGATAAAGAATGTTCTTTTGAATAGTAAAAGCCAGGGTTTTCAGTGGGGTATAGATATGAAGCAGAGAGTTTTACTGGTATACAACGATAAAGCTGGTTCATTCAAAGTCGGCTATTCCCGGAAAGCACTTCTCCATATTTTAGAAAATGATGGGTTTTTAGTGGAATCTGTTCCACCTGACCAGTTTGCCCGAGAAATGCCATCGCTGGAAGATTACACGGCACTGATTGTGGCTGGCGGAGATGGCAGTGTCAATAGTGTTGTTGAGCAGTTGATGAAATATAATGTTGAAAAACCACCACCTATAGCAGTGCTTCCCTGGGGAACTGCCAATGACTTATACCGTCAGCTTTACCATAAAGGTAGCGGTATCAATGATGTAATAGATACTATAAAAAATGGCAAATTGTCCTGGCTAGATATAGGCCAGGTTAATAAGCGTTACTTTGTTAACGTGATTGCCAGCGGACTTTTTAGTGATGTTGCCTGCTTAACTCCGGGAGTTTTCAAGCGGTTGCTTGGGAAAACAGCTTATTACCTGCATGCTTTGTTAAGGTTTTTCACTTATCGGCCATTCGATTTGCAGCTTGAAGTAAACGGGGACGTTTTGGAAGAAAAAGTTTACCTATTTTTGATTTTAAATGGCAGCAGGGTTGGCGGTTTGTTTAATCCTGCTCCGGAAGCGGTTCTTAATGATGGCAAATTGCACTTTTTGGCAATTAAAAAGGATCTAACTCTTGTGCAGGTTTATAAAATATTAGAGTGTTTTTTGCGGGGTGGAGCCCCTGATCTTCCAGGCACAATAAACTATGCCGGGGAGAGCATGCACATTGCATACTTAAATAACCTGCCACTTGTCGTTGACGGAGAAAAAGGACCCCAGCCCCCCCTGGAAATTAAACTTATTCCAGCGCGTATCCCCTTTTTTACTGATCAAATTTAAAAGTGTGTCACAGTTACCCGCTTTTTCAGCTTAACTTTGCTGATGCTTGTTGAGCCAATCAAGCAGGTAGTCATAAACCTGATCTTTTTCCGGTTCGTTGTGCAGCTCGTGGAATAAGCCGTCCCAGATTTTTAATGTGCATTCAGAATTTATCTTTTCTGCAATTTCTTCAGACCCCTGATGATATGTAATTCTATCACTACTGCCGTGCATTAGTAAAAGCGGTATATCTATTTTTGAAGCATTTGAAAATATATAGTCTATTGTGTCAATCATGCCTTTACCCATACGCAGAGAAACGCGGTCGTGAACCAGGGGATCATTGCGATATTTATCAACAACATCTGTATCCTTCGATAAACCTTCCAGTTCAAGGCCATTTGGCATTGTTACCTTTGGTATTATTGGTTCTAATATCCGAAGGGCAGTAACTTTTCCTTTTTGCTGATCCAGCATTGTACGCAAGCCGGGGCTGGTTACCACGGCTCCTTTGATATCCGGTTTATTTTTAATCAGGTAATAGAGTACGAGCATGCCTCCCAAGCTGTGACCATACAGGAAGGCCGGGGTGCCAGGGAATTCTTTTGCTGCCTGATCGAGCATGATATAAATGTCTTCAGCAAAGTGATTATAAGATGGAGTATCTCCCCGCTTCCCGCCTGAGCGGCCATGACCTCTTAAGTCAAAGGCAAGCAATGCAAACCCGGCGCTGGTTAGTTTGCCTGCCCAGTGTTCATAGCGGCTGCTGTGTTCACCTAAACCATGAACCAGGCAGATAACTCCTTCAACCTTTGTTTGTGGTTCCCAGGCCTGGGCAAATAGCGGTAGTCCGTCTTTTGTTTGCCATTGTATTTCACGATGAGTCATTGGTTTTGATTCCCCTTTTAGTCAATAACAAAGTTAATGTATTTATTGCTGCTGCTGGTATAGCTGGTTAGCCTCAAAAAGTGCATCTTCCACGGAGCACTTATGACCCAGATCGTTTAAAATCTCTGCCAGTGCTTTTAATAGTTTTTCTACGTTTGTTCTGTTTGATCCATTGCCCATTAAACCAATTCTCCAGGCTTTGCCTTTAAAAGGGCCGAGACCTCCGCCAATTTCAATTAAATTATCTTTGCGCAGGCGTGAGCGAACTGAGAAATCATCTATATCGCCGGGAATCCATACGGTAATCAAGCTGGGCAGGCGGTATTGATCTTCTACTACAGACTCAATTCCCAGGGCTTTTAATCCTGCCACCATAGCGCCGCTGTTTAAACGATGACGGTCATATCGTTCCTCGAGGCCCTCTTCTTTAATCATGGTTAGGGCTTCATATAAGGCATAAATCATGTTAATTGGTGCGGTATGGTGATAAAATCTTTCTTCGCCCCAGTAACGGGTTAAAAATGAAAGATCAAGGTACCAGCTTTGCACCTTGCTTTTTCTCTGCTTAAACTTTTCCATAGCTTTTTCCCCAAAAGTAATCGGAGCCAGGCCTGGGGGAGCGCCAAGGCATTTCTGGTTTCCACTGTATGCTATATCCAGGTTTCTGCGGTCAACTTCAACCGGTAAGCCGCCCAGTGATGTTACCGCATCAACGACGATTAATGCTTCGTGGTCATGTGTCATTTCCACTATAGGTTCTAAAGGTTGATGTACTCCTGTAGATGTTTCTGCGTGAACAATACCAACCAGTTTAACTCCGGGATTGGCTTCCAGCTTATTTTCAATGTCTTCCGGATCTATGGGGCAACCCCATTCGGCATTGACCTCAATAACCTCTGCCCCACAGCGCGAGGCAACATCAACCATTCGCTGGCCAAAAACACCATTTACACCAACTATCATTTTGTCTCCTGGTTCAATCATGTTAACCAGGGCAGCTTCCATACCGGCGCTTCCGGTTCCCGAGACAGGAAAGGTGATCTGGTTTTCAGTTTCAAAGACAAAGCGCAGTAAATCCATAGCTTCATTCATGATGGAAAGAAAATCAGGGTCTAAATGGCCCAGGGTATGCTGGCCCATTGCTTCAAGGACTCTTTCATGGACCGGACTCGGACCGGGGCCCATAAGTAAAACTTCAACCGGTTTTTCGAGATGCATAGATAATCCTCTCCCTGCTATCGATTGGTGTACTTAAAGTTGTACTTGTTGAGTCAAAATTCCTGCAAAAAGTAATAATAAATCTCTAAAGCCAATAATGAGTAAACTTAGAAAAGATAAATTTAGTAAATTAAATTTAATGGATGTAATAGGTGAAATTATTGTTGGAGTGATTTTTCCTGCATCTTTAATTTGCAGGCGGGGCTTTGAGGATTCCGGGCCGGTTCACTACCTTGGCACCGAATGGCAGGAGGGCCAGCAGGGCCAGTTTCAAATGTTGAATTCCAAAGGGAATGCCGATGATAGTCAGGAATAAAAATGCACCGAAAGCAAGATGAGTCAGGAATAGCTCCCACCCCAGCAGAAGAATCCAGAGGATATTACCAATAAAACTGCCTACACCAAAGCTGCCAATTTCCACATCTCTGCCGAAAGGCCAGAGAACAAAGCCGGCAAACTTGAAGCACTGAAGGCCAAAGGGGATGCCAATGATGGTCAGGCAGACCAGGAGGCCGGCAATAGTCCATAAAATTGCTCCGATAAGGCCTCCGAAAATAAGCCATAAGATATTTCCGAGAAAGCGAAAAACTGACATGTATGTTTATACCTCCATCGCTGTGATTATACCATAATAATAGTTGAAAATATTATTTA
>PXFD01000155.1 GCA_003564505.1 Syntrophomonadaceae bacterium | reverse complement strand
GGGTAGGTGCTTTCCAAAACCCCTTCTTTTTCGTAGGTCTTGCGCCGACCGCGGTTAGCCCGCAATTTTATTTTTTCACCCAGGTGAGATTCAAGCTTCTTGCGGATTTCAAATAGGACATTGTTGGCCACCATTCAAAACCACCTTTTAAGTTTTCTTCGCCTAATAATACCACAATACAGACAAATAGTCAAGAAAACCTGTGATTTGGGGCTTAAATGGCTCCTGACAGCTAAATTTTAGAGATTTTCTACCGATACTTGTTCTTTTAGTGATTTGACTGCTACTTGGTGAAGCGATCCGCAACAGTAGTGGCCCCAAAAGAGTCAGGTTTAATGAAAGCCTGATAGCCGCTTCCAATAACCATCCCGACAACCTCTTTAATTATATCCCTGGTTTTACCCTTTTCCCCAACGTCAAGGTGAATTTCAACATTTAACTTTTGTTCGCCATTTTCTGCAAGCTGCTCAGTCAAACGTGTTGCCACCTCAAGGCTAAGAAAGGTTTCATAGTAAATACGCTGACGCAGGCTTTCCATGTAAGGTTTTTTTTGCTTATGATAATAAAAACGCCCACCTTTACCAATCCGGTGGACTACTACAGCTGTAACAAATATAACAGATTCATTAAGAATAGAATGGGAATCAGTGCCAATAATCAGCTTATATGATTCATCCGGGTATTCGTTGGTATACTTCCCCAGGTCTTCAAACATTTCATCAAATGAAACCTGGCCTCTTGACGGACTTGTGAAAAGCATCGGCCATGCGACCTTTCAGCTTGGTTTATTGATGCAATTATAAGCTAAAGCAGCAAGCTTTGCAAACTGCTCTGCAGTTAACTCTTCAGGACGTTTGCCGGGCTCAATGCTAGCTTTTTCCAGGAGTACGGAACTTAATCCAGGGTGATCATTAAAAAGCCTGGATAGATTGTTATGTATAGTTTTACGTCTCTGTTGAAAAACTCCTTGAACTATCTTCCACATCAGTTTTTCTTCACCAGATGACAATACTCTTGGCCGGGGTGTAAGCTTTAAAACTGCTGAATCAATTGTCGGACGGGGCCAAAAAACAGTTTGTGGCACGTTAAAAAGGATCTTGCTGTAAGTATAGTAATGGCATAATACCGATAATGCCCCATAATTACTATCACCAGGAAACGCAATCAGGCGGCGGGCCACTTCCTTCTGAAACATCAGAACAGCAGATTTAAAAGGAAAAACTGCTTCAAAAAGTGTATACATAAACGGCCCTGAGATGACATATGGCAGGTTAGATATAAGCTTAACATTCCGTCCAGGTTCAAAGTATTCGCCTATCAGGTCAGCCCAATTGACATCAAGAGTATCCCGGTTAATTACTTTAACGTTCGGCCAGGGTTTAAGGATTGATTTAAGCATACCGGCCAGCCCGCGGTCTATTTCGAGAGCAATGGCGTCAACTTCCTGCTGCGCGATTAATATAGTTAACGCTCCGGCACCCGGGCCAACTTCAATAACAGCATCATCAGGTTTCAGTTCCAGGGCTAAAATAATATTACGAGCAGTATTACCGTCAATGAGAAAGTTTTGGCCGAGGCGCTTATTGGGCTTCAGACCATACTTTTCAAATAGAGCTACCACTTCTCGTGGCGATGTTAGGTTGGGATGTTTTTTCAATACTGGTTATCCTCCTCTGTATCTCGACATATATAATTCTATTCCACCGGGATAACCCAGTCAAACCGGATCAATTTAAAAAATAAGCTAAATATTTAATATAATAATGACTCAAGACTGAGTAGTCACAAAAATATAATGACAAAAGATAGTTTATGCATTATAATATACTTTACAATAGTAACAATTCACCTGTTTAAGCAATTTACAATGAGAAAGGGGGATCGCTTTTTCGACAGGACAACATTCCTTTTGCAAAAGTAACTTATTATTATCAAAAATCTTTAAGGAGGCGTAAATTTAATGGCAGACTTTAAAGGATTATTAGATAAGTTGAATGGAAAGATTGAAGCTGCAGATGAATCGAAATTAAAAGGGGTTTCTGCAGTATATCAATTTGACCTTTCCGGAGACAACGGTGGAGTATTTCACGTTAACGTTGATGACGGCAAAGCAACAGTTGTTGAAGAAGCACATGACAGTCCCAACATCACTATTTCCATGGCAGCAGAAGATTTTGACGCAATGCTGGATGGCAAATTAAATGCAACTTCCGCATTCATGGCTGGTAAGCTTAAAGTAAAAGGCGATATGTCACTGGCTATGAAACTGCAGAGCCTGCTCGGTTAATAAAGACTCTAAAGGGGTTGATAACCCATGTTTAGTCTTGAAGGCAAGGTTGCCCTGGTAACCGGCGGTTCACGCGGCCTGGGCAGAGCAGATGCACTGGCTCTGGCCAGAGCAGGCGCAGATGTCATAATTACGGACATCCTGGTGGAAAGCAATCAGTCAGACGATAGCACTGACAAATACGGCCCCCTGGCCCAATCTATGAAGAACCAGGGAGTTGTCTATACCGAACAAACTGCAACCGAGATACAGAAACTGAACCGACGATCTGCTGCCTATAAAATGGACGTAACCGACAGGCAGCAGGTAAAAGATGTAATTGCAAAAGCCAGGGAAGAATTCGGGCGAATTGATATTTTGGTTAACAATGCCGCAACCCTTGATCATGTCGCAACTATTGAGAATCAGTATGATGAACTCTGGGAAAGGGATTTGAAAATTAACCTTACCGGCGCCTATAACTGTGCAAAAGCCGTATGGCCGATCATGAAAGAGCAGCAGTGGGGCCGAATCATCAACATGGCTTCAGTAGCAGGAACCCTCGGTGGCTTCGGACAGGCCAGCTATTCTTCAACAAAGGCCGGGGTAATCGGCCTGACAAAAAGCCTGGCCCTGGAGGGAGCCCGTCATAACATAACCTGCAATGCCATTGTTCCCGGAATTATCGGTACAGAAGCCTGGAAGAGCGGCAATCCAAAAATGAATGAAAGAATGATCGCCCGCACGGCATTCCGCAAACCTGGTGAGCCGGAGGATATCGCTCATGCTATTGTTTTCCTGTCTACGGATGAGGCCAGGTATATTACTGGCATCGAATTGAATGTTTCCGGGGGAATTGAGCTCTTTACCTTTTAGTTGAATATCTTCATATTATCAGCACTAATTCGGGCGCTTCCTATCAAGAGTGGGAAGCGCCCTTTAATTATCCTTTGCATTATTAATATTGCAGGCTGTGCAGTTACCGGATCAGATCTTGCAAGTCAAAATACCCTTCTATACAATCTTAGTTTACCTGACCCCCTCCCTTTAACCGAAGTCGTCGCAGGCAATGACATCGTTTCAGCTTTAACAGCCATTGGTGTTGCTCCTCCTAATGGTAAAAGGGAGGGTGGTCAGGCAAGCTGAGTCGTTGCCTTCCTAATTAAGTTAACGTACAAAAACCTACTTAAATTTAAAGCACTATAGCAATCATTTATTGAGCGGTTTCGAAATTTTATCATCTTCAACAAAAGTATCCAGATGACAACAAAAGCACGAGTAAAAGCTTAAATCGTTACCATCGTTCGGTCAGCTATATGGGAGGCAAAGCAAATAAAGACTAGGCCCTGTCTACTAAGGCGTCTGAGAAGAGGCGGACCGCGTTGAGGTAGACCTGTTTGGCCAGCTCGTCAAGATCCTGCCCGAGGGCGAGGGCAGCT
>PXFD01000098.1 GCA_003564505.1 Syntrophomonadaceae bacterium | reverse complement strand
GCAGTTCTGCTGACAACCCATAACATGCATGAAGCCGATGAGCTATCCGACCGGGTGGCTTTTATTAACGAAGGTGAAATAGCAGCCCTTGATACAGCTGAAAACCTGAAACTTAAATACGGCAAGCGGTCAGTCCGGGTGCGTCTGCGTGACGAAGATGGTGTTGTGGAAGAAAACCTGCCCCTGGATGGAGGAAAATCTTCTACCCGCCTAAGTGAACTTGCAGCTTCACCTGATTTATTGACTATCCATACAGAGGAGGCCACCCTTGAGGCGATTTTCATTAAACTGACCGGCAGGAGGCTGGCTGGATGAAACAAAAAATATCGAACAGCGGCCTTCTCCTGGCAATCATAAAAAAAGATATCCGGGTGTACAGCCGGAACATGATTTACCTTTTTCTGACCGTGCTTGGCCTGGGCTTTTTTATTGCTATCTTCTGGATGGTTCCCGATGAAGTAGATGAAGATATTACATTTGCCATCAGCCCGTCGCTTGATGTTTTGATCAGCGAGGGAAAAGAAACGCTAGAAGAAGCCGGTTTGCCCAGTGAGGTAATTGAGCAGCTTGAAGAAGCAGAAACAGCATTCGAAGAAGAAGGACTTGTCCTGGTGGAATTTGACGATGAAGAGCAGCTGAAACAGGCCATCAGGGGAGAGCTCGAGGTTTACAAAACAGACCAGGGACGTTACCTGTTCCATGATCCGAAAAGCGATCAGGATAAACCGGAAGATGCTGACAGAATTAATCTTGGAATAGGCATGTCACTTCCACCCGCTTTTCTTGGTGATGCGATACTGGGGGAAAGTCAAACTGTTACATTTTATACTGATGCCGATGTGCCGGAAGAACTGAGAAATGCCATGCAGGGGATGGTACGCGAAATAGCATACCACCTTGCCGGGCAGGATCTGCCGGTTGAATTTCCTGATGAGGAAGTAATTATCCTTGGGACTGACCGGCTTGGTGAACAAATTACCATGCGAGACCGGATGAGGCCGATGGTTGCCTTTTTCATCATGATGATGGAAACTTTTGCCATGGCTTCGCTTATTTCAAACGAAGTATTACAGCGCACTGTAACCGCTTTGCTGGTAACGCCGGTCCGGGTTGGTCACTTTTTGCTGGCCAAGACTATTTTTGGCACTGCCCTGGCTATGAGTCAGGCTGTGATTATTTTACTACTTGTTGGTGCATTTACTGTGGATAACTGGTCGCTGTTGCTGGTTACTGTTCTGCTGGGCTCAGTGCTCTTTACTGCAGTAGCCATGCTCGTGGGAGCTGCCGGGAAAGATTTTATCGGGCAGCTCATGTTCAGCATGCTCTTTATCATACCGCTTATGATTCCCTCATTTGCCGTGCTTTTCCCCGGTTCCGTTGCAACCTGGGTAAGTTTTCTTCCCAGCTATTCGATAGTCCGGCTTTTATATGATGTAACAGTTTATAATTTGCTATGGGCCGATTCTTTATACCACTTAGCCTATGCAATTATTTGGGTCCTTGTTATCTATATAGCAGGGCTGGTTGTTTTGAAAAGGAAGGTGGCAACGCTGTGAGCATTAAACGCGTATTCAGGATGGTGCTGAAGGATTTTTCAGTGGGACCAAGGAAGCCTTTCTTTATCTGGGCCCTGTTGATGCCTTTTGCCTTAACCCTGATACTGCAGTTCGCCTTTGGTTCACTTTTTGAGCCGAAACCGAGGCTGGGCCTGGTAGACCTTGGCGACTCCTATATTACTTCAGCGGTAAAAGAGCTTGAAGGTTTTGAGGTTTCAGTGGTCGATGATGTTGGACAGTTAACAGATCTGGTTGAAAATCACGATCTTGATGCAGGCTTGGTCTTATCACCCGGATTTGATGATGCTGTCCGGGATGGTGAGAAGCCGGTGCTGGAGTTTTACATGAGTGGAGAAAGCCTGGCCGTGAATAGAATTATTATTGCGGTGACAGCCATTGAAATGGTCAGGGAAGTTGAAGGCAGTGAAGCTCCTGTCCAGGTTGAAACAGTCTATTTTGGTGAAGAGGGTTTGCCCATTTCTATCCGTCTGGTTCCGGTTATAGTTTTTTACGCCCTGGCCATGTCGGGAATCTGGGTGCCCAGTTCCAGCCTGGTGGAGGAGAAAGAGAAGAGAACATTAACAGCAATGCTGGTTACCCCGGTCAAGATCGATGAAATTCTTGCTGCTAAATGGCTGATCGGTTTTATTTTTTCTGTCTTCCTGGCTTCTGTTACCCTGCTGTTAAACCAGGCTTTCGGGCCACGTCCGCTTGAAGTCCTGGTCGTGGTGGCAGTTGCTGCTGCGCTTACTTCAATGATTGGCCTACTGGTAGGAGTTTACTCGAAAAATGCGACCATGCTTTTCACCCTGATTAAAAGCCTGGGGATTTTCCTGTTTGTGCCGGTTATCTTTTACCTGTTCCCGGAATGGCCGCAGTGGATTGCTAAATTTTTCCCCCTTTACTGGGTAATTGAACCGATCTGGACTGTATCGATCATGGGAGAATCTTTAAGTGGGGTCTGGTTTGAATTACTAATTGCCCTGGCAATAACTGTGGCGTTGATCCCTGTGCTGCTTTTATTAAAGAAGAGAATATTAACATGAGATGAATATTATATTAACCGGTATTACAATTGGAATTGCCTTAGGATAGATATTTAGACAAAGAATTGACAACATTGTATTAGGATAGCTATCGGCCTTGTATCAGGTGTTGGAATTGATAAATCCAGAAAAGTGTGACAACGTTGAACATGAGGAAACCAAGACAGATTTAATTACTGCTTATTTTTACCAGGTGCAAAAACTTTAACAAATAAGTTTAGTTCTTTGCCAAGCAGCTGGTTAAGCTGTATCAGCTTATCAGCAAATTTTTCCAGCTTTTCTTCCGAAAATGTGGCGCTGTGACGGTGATAGTTGAGGTAGAGTATGAGAAAATCGTTTATAAGGATAGCAGACTGAAAAGACAATACCTGCGGTCTTTTTTCCGGGATTGGGTTTTGCAGCAGCTTGATCAGGCTGTGTCGCCAGCCCATGCTCCCGGGAATCCACTGGTCTGTTGTTTTTGCAATAAGCAACAGGCATTCTTCTACCAGCAGGTAATAGTCGAAAAACAGACTGCTTAAATGAAGTATTTTACCCCGTTCACCTTTAATGGAAAGTTGTTGATATTGGGAAACCTCCCCTGCGATCGTTTGCATTTCGGTCAGGTTTTTGGCAATAGCCGTACCTGTTTTCTCGAGGGCCTTTTTTGCCGGGACTGAAGGTCTGCCCTGGTATTTTTTCATGTCCGTCATTGTTTTAATCCCCATAACCTTTTAATTGACTTTAACTTAAGCATAGCATCTATTTGCTTTATTTAAAACTGGCATTATATGGAGAATTGGTAGGCAAAAATATATATTGCGAGCCTGCTGATAAAATTATCATCATCCCTCCATCCTTTTGCAAAAAAATGGTATAATGATCAAAAAGGTCGAGGCGTTGCATGAAAAAAGAGGCAGGATTATTTCTTGAAGCAGTTCAAAAATACCAAGCATTAGCCATCTTTATCCCCGGTTCCCCTGATCCTGATGCTATTGCCTCGGCGTACGCAATTAAACTAATCCTCGATTATTACTCTATTGAATCAGCCATTTATGCAGAAAGAAAATTGTCGCTTCCTCAAAACCAGCTGTTAATCGATAGACTAAAAATACCAGTTAATTTTAGTAAGAATATTAGTGTGCAAAAATATGAAGCCTATATTGTCCCAGACTTTCAAAGCAACTGGGTAGAATCAATCGGTGATAGTCTCCCTTGTGCTGTTCATATTGATCATCATGCCAAATCAGCTGATGCAGTGCCGGCTGATTATGCTTTGCTTAGGACAGATGTAGGTTCCACCAGCACCCTGGTTGCTTTAATCCTGCAAAATCTGGACCTTGAACTGCCCGCGGAGGATATGTCTGTTATTGCTACAGCATTGATGTTCGGCATTCAAACCGATACTGATAGCTATAGTCATATTAACCCCCTCGATATAGAAGCCCTAAGCTTTCTGTCTGCTCTTGCAGACCAGGATATTCTGGAAAACATCAACAGCTTGCCGCCAACTCCCGAGATGCTGCTTTACTATAACAAGGGTATTGGCAATGAGGTTGTTTACAAAGACTGGGGCCTATACGGACTTGATTTTGTTGATTCAAAAAACAGGGATTCCATTGCCCTGGCAGCAGATATGATTCTGAAAAACAGGAACCACACCCTGGTAGCTGTTTTTGCTATCATAGAAAATTCTAAACGAGGTGAAATGTACCTGGATGTATCCCTGCGGTCTGGAAGCAGTTCTGTTGACTTAAACAGGATTATTAAACGGATTACACCGAACGGAGGGGGCAGGCAGTATAAAGGAGCATACCAGGTAAAGCTGGACTATTTCAGGAATACCCCTGAAAAGGAAATGTTATGGAAAGTGGTCGAAGCAACAACACTGGATATTTTACGCCGGAGCAGGGACACATATTATAAAGCCGGTATAGAAAGCCTATATGAAAACATTAGGGAAAAAGTGATAAGTTTGATCAAAAAGTGATTATTTTGTTCTGGGACAGGTAAGTTTTTTAACAACTATTTGGAGAACTGATTTATTGTTCATACGAGAAGCTGAAAAGGCAGATTTAACGGATCTGCTTGCGGTTGAAGAAAAGGCTTTCGGCCAGTTTGAAGGTCCGGAAGTTTTAAAATTAGTTGCTGGATTACTAAATGATCCAACAGCTCGACCTCTGCTTTCCCTTGTTGCCTTGAGAGGCAAGAAAATTACCGGGCATATTTTATTTACCAGCGCACGAATTTCCTCTGATTCGGAGCTGAGCATTCAATTACTGGCACCTCTTGCTGTAATACCGGAGGAACAGAACCGGGGGACAGGGGGACAGCTGATTGAAAAGGGCTTGCAGATACTTGCACAAAAGGGAGTAAAACTGGTATTTGTTCTCGGTCATCCAAATTATTATCCCCGTTTCGGTTTTAAGGAAGCAGGCAAACTTGGATTTGAAGCTCCATACCCTATTCCTGAAGAGGCCTCTGCTGCCTGGATGGTCCGTGAACTAAGCCAGGGCTTAGTTGGCAAGTTAACCGGAAAAGTTCTTTGTGCTGATGCTATCAATCGGCCGGAATACTGGCGCGAATAGTATAAATGAAAGGTAAAGGAAATCAGCATGAAAATTGATACCTGCCGCTAAAACGCTACCTGGCAAAACTTTAAATCTCACTTCTATTTAACTATTGTATTTTTAACTTAGCTAGCCAGGAATTAATTCCTGGCTTATCTTGTGTTATAATCCTACAGGAAGAATATCTGGATGGAGGCATTATCATTTGAAGCAGGAAAATATCAGGAATTTTTGTATTATAGCGCACATTGATCACGGTAAGTCAACCCTGGCGGACCGTTTGCTTGAAGCAACCAGCACCCTTACTGCCCGGGAAATGAAAGAACAGGTTCTTGATCAGATGGACCTGGAGAGGGAACGGGGTATCACCATTAAGCTGCAGGCAGTTCGCCTGGCTTATAAGTCTGATGATGGGGAAGAGTATGTCTTGAATTTAATTGATACTCCAGGGCATGTTGATTTTACTTACGAGGTGTCACGAAGTCTTGCTGCCTGTGAGGGAGCTATTTTAGTGGTGGATGCCGCCCAGGGAATTGAAGCCCAGACCCTGGCTAATACATATTTGGCTTTGGAAGAGGAGCTAGCAATAGTACCTGTGATCAATAAGATTGACCTTGACAGTGCCGATCCTGAAAGAGTTAAGGGCGAACTGATAGACTTAATTGGCGATGAAGCGGCAGATGCCCTGCCCATTTCAGCCAAGCAGGGTACAGGTATTGAAGCGGTTCTTGAAGCTGTAGTAAAAAAGGTTCCGTCACCAATACCAAGTGAGTCGGATGCCCCTTTAAAAGCACTGGTTTTTGATTCAAACTATGATAAATACCGGGGCGTTGTGGCCTATATCCGGGTGGTAGAGGGCAGTATAAATACCGCTGATAGGATTAAATTTATGAATACTGGTAAGGAATTTGAAGTATCAGAAATTGGTGTTTTCCGGCCGGCCATGGAGCCAGTAAAAGGTTTGGCTGCTGGTGAGGTTGGCTACCTGATTGCTTCAATTAAGAATGTTGCCGATGCTGCGGTTGGTGACACGGTAACCGGGGCAGAAAACCCTGCAGAAAAGGCCTTGCCTGGCTACCGGAAGGTTGTATCCATGGTTTTTTGCGGACTTTTCCCACAGGATAGCAATGATTTTGTAACCCTGAGGGAAGCAATTGAACGTTTAAAACTTAATGATTCAGCTCTTTCTTATGAACCTGAAAAATCAGCAGCCCTTGGACTTGGTTTCCGTTGCGGTTTTCTTGGTCTGCTGCATATGGATATTGTCAGGGAAAGGCTGGAGCGGGAGTATGGTCTAAATTTAATAGTGTCTGCTCCCAGTGTGGTTTACCGGGTCCACTTAAAAGATGGAGGAATGATTGAAGTTGACAACCCTGCACTAATGCCTCCTTCTGGAGAAAGGGAAGCAATCGAAGAACCTTACGTTGATGCTTCGATTTTAATTCCTGCAGAATACATGGGTGCGGTTATGGAGTTATGTCAGGAAAAAAGAGGGGAATTCAGGGATACAGAGTACCTTGATACGGAAAGGGTTAAGCTGACCTATTACTTGCCACTGGCTGAAATTGTTTATGATTTTTTTGATCTGCTCAAATCACGCACCAGGGGTTATGCAGCATTGGACTATGAAATACATGGCTACAGGAAATCGAAACTGGTATTGATGGATATTCTGGTTAATGCTGAAAAAGTTGATGCTTTATCCTTTATTATTCACCAGGATAAAGCATACCAGAGAGGCCGGGAAATGGTAGAAAAGTTAAAAGAAATTATCCCCAGGCAGATGTTTGATGTGCCGATCCAGGCTGCCGTAGAGAATAATATTATTGCCCGGGAAACTGTAAAAGCCCTGCGAAAGAATGTTACCGAAAAGCTTTACGGTGGAGATGTCACCCGCAAAAGGAAATTATTGGAGAAACAGAAGGAAGGTAAGAAGAAAATGAAAAAAATTGGCCGGGTCGAGATCCCCCAGGAAGCCTTTACTGCAGTATTAAAAGTTAAGTAATATATTTATAGAGCAGTTAAGAAGGGAAGGTTTTAAATGGATAAATTTGTCTACTTTGCATTTAACGGAAACCAGGTTTGTTTTATACACGTACTTCTCAATGCCCTGGATATGGAAAGCAAAGGTTTGAAAGCTTTAATCATTGTGGAAGGTGAAGCAGTCAGGTTAATCAAGGATATGGAAGCTTCTGAAAATCCTTTGTATATTAAGGCAAAAGAAAAAGGTCTTATTGATGGTATCTGCAAGGCCTGTTCCAAGAAGATGGGTGTACTTGAATATAACGAGACAGTTGGAATTCCTTTAAAAGATGATATGAACGGTCATCCTTCGATGGCAGCTTACGTTAATGAGAGTTACCAGGTTATAACCTTGTAGCTTGCATATTGAGGGGATAGGGCTACTTGCTACCTTTACTGCTTTGAGAAGGGTGCAACTTCCCTGTCCCCTTTTACCTTGTACAAATCTAAAGGTCCCCCTTAAGACCAAGTTCTTCTGCTCTGGCTTGCATGCCTTTGATGGTTTCATCAATGACTTCAGTTAGATCCATATCCAGCATGGCTGCACCTTCTTCGATAATGCTGCGGTCAACTCCGGCAGCAAAGCTTTTCTTCTTGAATTTCTTTTTTACTGATTTCGGGGTTAAATCCATGATGCTTTTATTTGGCCTCATCAACACTGTGGCAACAATTAAGCCGGTAAGTTCATCTATCGTATAAAGGACTTTTTCCATCCTTTCTTTCGGTTCTACATCGGTGCAAATCTTCCAGCCGTGGCTGATTACGGCTCGGATATAATCTTCAGGCCAACCCTGCTCAGTTAATATCTCTTTTGTTTTATGACAGTGCTGATCAGGGTATTTCCCATAGTCAAGATCGTGAATAAGACCTATTACCCGCCATTTTTCAGGGTCTTCTTCATATTTATTAGCAAAGTGTTCCATAACTGCTTCTACAGCCAGGGCGTGCTTAACCAGGGCATCGTCTTTATTATACTCTTTCAACAGTGCCATTGCGTCTTCGCGAGTTGGTATATTACTCATATAGCTTTCACTTCCTTAATAGAGTTTATTTACCTGTTCGTTTAAAACAGATTAAATCCTGCTGCGACATTAGCAATTAGAACAACTTAATTATGTTATGAGTAAAATTTTGAGCAGCTTATCAAAACACGTCCAAACAATGACTTGCCCTTTAATTATACTGTAAAAAAAGAGAATAGCTTGCTTATGGTTGAAAAATACACTGCTATACGGTATAATAACAAGTAAAGGAGGCGATAGATTATGGATAAAAAAGCGTATCAGGAAAAAATTGAAGCGCAGCTAAATGAATGGCAAGCTGAAGTAGATAAATTAAAAGCACAAGCCCAGGGCAAAAGTGCCGATGCCAAGATTGAATACGAAAAAAAAGTAAAAGAACTTGAAAGTAAAATGGAACAATCAAAAGAAAAACTGGAAGGCCTGAAAAAAGCAGGCGAGAGTACCTGGGAAGAAGCTAAAAAAGAAGTCGAAAAAGAAACCAACGAGTTAAAAGCTCAGCTAAGGGATATGCTCAATTAATCAGCAAAAACTAATCTAACGACTAAACAGGGATAATTTATCGTTTAAACGATTTATTACCCTGTTTTTTTATTGTTGAATTTACCCTGAATGCTTTGTTGCTAAAAAAATATGCAATTGCAAAATATTTGTTATTACATCTGTTTATGATAAAATTAAGATAGATTTATTAATGGTTTCAATATCAGCTTAGCGTCCCCTATTTAGACAGGTTAGCAAATTAATAGTAAAGAGGAGTGAGCAAAATGAAAATGTTGGTTTGCACCGATGGTTCCGAACATAGTGAAAAAGCATTATACAAAGCGATTAACATTGCAGAAGGTTGTAGTAATATAGAAATAGCAGTAATCCATGTTTACGAGAAAAAACCGGAGTTTCCTTATTATCCGGATTATGAAGTTGGTGCAGTAACAAGAGATAATGTTAGCAAGGCTGAATTAGACAGGTTTGAAGAGATCCAGAAACAGTTTGAGGAAGAAAGAGAAGAAATCCTAAATGAAGCAGCAAAGGTTTTTGAAGATAAGGGAATGCGGGTTCGAAAAATTTTAAAGCAAGGGCACCCATCTGAGACAATTTTAGGTGTTGCAGAACAAGAAGGTTTTGATATGGTTGTTATCGGAAGCAGAGGTCTGGGTGGTTTGAAGAAACTTTTCCTGGGCAGTGTCAGCAATGCCGTGCTTCAACAGGCAAAAAACTGTGTTGTAGCTGTTGTAAAATAATGTATTAAAATCCAATAAAATTACTACTTAATGGAAAATGCAGGTTCTAACTATACAACCTGCATTTTTTTGCTAAAAATTGCGGGCAAGTAACAGCTAAATTAGCATTCTGATTAAGATATTTAAAGGATAAAATAATTATGCTTGAGAATAATAATTCCCGCTTTTTTTAGATTGACATGATTAATTTAAATAGATATAATATAATTAATATTTATTTAAAAGCACAGCCCAATGATAAAGGCAAACCTGTCGAAAGGCAGGGGCGCAAAGCTAAGGGTCTAAGATTTGTTCGCAAATTATGACAGCCTGGCTACCAAAAGGGCTATTTTTATTCTTCTATTAAATTATACTTGTTTTCGGCAATTAAAAATAATTAGAGACCCTAACGCACAACGAGAATGTTAGCTTAAAAAAATGGGTTGGGAAGGAAGATAAAAGTGGGTAACGGTATTTATCTATTTCCAGATGGAAGAAGTCAACCTAATGATCGTAACCTTGAAAAAAGAGATAGCCATGGCAGTAAAATCTACTCTGACGGAAGTAAATATGAAGGTGAATTTAAATCAGGATTAAAACATGGCCAGGGAACCATGGTTTATTCTGATGGGCGAAAGTACACAGGTGAATGGGAAAATGATAAACCGAATGGCAAGGGTTGTTTAATTTGGCCCGACGGAAGCAGCTATGAAGGAAGCTATAAAAATGGTAAAAGAAATGGTTTAGGCACTTGGACTAAAAGTAAAGGAGCAAAATATGTAGGCGAATGGCTAAATGACAAGCCTGGTGGCCAGGGGATAATCAAATGGCCTGATGGAAGGACATATTTAGGGGAATGGAAAGCTGGTAAGCGATATGGGCAGGGTGTTATGACTTACTTGGAAGAAAACAAATATGTTGGTAAATATTTGGGTGAATGGAAAGAGTGCAAAAGAGATGGTCAAGGCCTTATGGTTTACGCAAATGGAAATATATTCTTCTGCAAGTGGGCAGAAGGTAAAAGAACTGATGATCAGATTTGGCTTCAGCCAGACAAACAAGATAAAAGAGAATCAATACTTGAACCTAATGAATTAGGGGTCCTATCCTGGCAGGATGGCAAGCAGTATGTAGGTGAATGGAAAGATGGCAAAAAGCATGGTGACGGCCTGATAGTTGATACATCAGGTAAAAAGTATATTGGAGAATGGGAAAATGATAGCATAAACGGTTTCGGCGTCATGATTTACCCGAATAACCTTAAATATATCGGTCAGAGATTTGAAGGAAAGCGCCATGGGCAAGGGGTTATGTTCTATGAAGATGGCAGTGTATTTATAGGTTCCTGGGTAGATGATAAGAAAGACGGTCCGGGAACAATGATAAATAAGGATGGCAGCAAATTCGAAGGTGAATGGGTAGATGATGAAATACGTCCAAAGCAG
The DNA here is from genome assembly GCA_003564505.1 of Syntrophomonadaceae bacterium. Next base: position 4,926 of record PXFD01000098.1, on the reverse strand, counting down.
ATTGACATGCTGCCGGAAGAACAAGAATTTACTACCCAGAATACAAGTGGAGTGCAGGAAAAAACATTGGTTAATTCCACCTCACCAGCCGATCAAAGAAGTTTTGGAGAAAAAGACGTTGATGCTCCGGTTCAACATAGTGTCAATGAATCACAAGAAGAAAAAGTGGAATACGACGATAAAAGTATATCGGCAAGCCCGGAAGTCCTGGCAGAGAATCAAGAGACTGCATCGCAAAGTGAGCGAAGAGCTGATCTTGAATTAATGAAGCATGTTGAGGAGCTTAAAGAACAGCTGGACAAGAAAGATAACAATAAGACATTGTGGATTTGGAATATTGTATTAACTGTATTGTTAATAACTACACTGGTTTTAATGATGGTAATTATCTTGTGATATAAAATACAATAGCTTAATAATAAAGATATCAATTTTCTTTAACCGTCTACACACAGGAGGCAGCTAAAGATGTCTGAACAGATGTGGCTAAATAACTATCCCGTTGAATGGAACCTGGAATATCCCGAAACTTCTCTTTATCGTTTCTTAAAGATTAATACTGCTGATTATGACAATTATATTGCCATGGTTTATTCCGGTAAAAATATTACCTTCAAAGAGATGCATAAGAACATTGATAAATTTGCATCTGCTCTAAAAGACCTTGGCGTTAAACAGGGAGATCGCGTTGCCATAATAATGCCTAATTGCCCTGAATATGTTTATGCATATTTCGGCTGTATGAAAATCGGTGCAATTGAAGTCCAGATAGATCCACTGTATATGCCGTCTGAAGTGGAATTTGCTATTAATGATTCAGGCGCAAAAGTTATTGTAGTTGCAGATGTGGTTCTCCATTCTTTTCAGGCTGTGCAAAATAAGATTTCTGTTGAAAATGTAATTGTTAACAGGTTAAACAATGAATTGAATCTAAATGGAGAATACTTGCATTTTGATCAACTTCTTGATCAGTATTCACCTGATCTTCACGAAGCAGATATTTCTCCTAAAGAAGATATTGCTGTTTTACAATATACCGGTGGGACAACAGGGTCTCCTAAAGCAGCAATGCTGACACATTATAACCTTATATGTAATGTGGTCCAAAAAAGAGAATGGTTTTCTGGTTGGTTTCAAGAGCGATTCAAAAATGGGGCAGCTCAACAGTTTGGTTTGGCAATTATGCCTTTTTTCCATGCTACCGGGATGACCGCAGTTATGAATTTTGGCCTTACAGCTCCATTCGGCCTTCTGTTATCTTCGCACTTTGATGTAGATGCTACCCTGGAAATGATAGATCAATATCAGCCTGTTTTCTTTATGGGGGTTCCGACAATTTTTACTACAATTGCTAATCACCCCGATGCTGACAAACACAACCTAAAGTCTGTTGATATCTGGCGTACAGGCGGAGCGCCGATGCCAGTTGACGTGATTGAACGTTTAGAGTCGAGAAATGGTTTGAAAATTATAGAGGGGTACGGTCTCACCGAAGCTTCCCCGACTACGCATGCCAACCCTTTCAAGGGGATTCGAAAGTTTGGCAGCATTGGATTACCTTTCCCTGATACAGAATGCCGAATTGTAGATTTAGACAGCGGCACTAAGGAAGTTCCTATTGGTATGGAGGGTGAACTCATTATTAAAGGACCTCAGGTCATGAAAGGTTACTGGAATCGCCCCGAAGAAACTGCGAAAACCCTGCGTGACGGATGGCTTTATACCGGCGATATTGCCAAGATGGATGGCAGTGGCTTTTTCTATATAGTTGGGCGTAAAAAAGATATGATCATTACCGGTGGATTGAATGTTTTCCCGGGAGAAGTTGATGAACTATTATTCCATCATCCAAAGGTGAGTGAGGTTCTTAGTATAGGAGTTCCTGATGAGTATTATGGTGAAGCGCTTAAAACCTATGTTGTTCCTAAAGCAGGCGTTACAGTTTCGGAAGAAGAATTGCTTGATTATTGTTCTAGAAAATTGGCGGTCTATAAACATCCGCGTATTATTGAATTCCGCAGCATTCTTCCAAAAAGCAATGTAGGAAAGCCGTTGCGGAGGGCTCTGATCGAAGAAGAAAATGATAAGGCTAGTTGCAAAGATGAAAAGACTGAAAAATATCCGGATTGGGAAGATGATATATTTGATATAGATGATTTTATGGAAGAATTTGATTCCTGAGCTATTAAGATCTCCCTTAAACATTCCACTTTTCGATAATGTTTTGGAGGTTGGTGGATTATAAAAATTGGTAATAAGGAAGGATGAGAAGAATGAGTAAAATGATTGAGGACTTTAATGCAATAATTGAAGAACTTAAAGACGATCTCGGTGAAGGATTTATTGCAAGTGATATCTGGCATTCGAGGGATGCTCATTCCCTGGCCGGTTATAACTCCCAACCAAAGGCTGTGGCACTTTTTAATGAAGTAACACGTACACTAGATAAAACACTGGCTGGAGCAGAATACCCGGGCTTAGGTGATTATTACATGGTTCATCTTGAAAATGGGCTCCTGGTTGTAATAACTAAAGCAGGTGATTATCAACAAGGAATGCTGGTTGATCTTTCAAAAACAACTATGGGAATTTTAATGAGTATAGTATTGCCAAAATTATTAGAGAGCCTTAAGAAAACAACAGCTTAGCGAGCGGGTTGGAGCAAATAAGTTGGCAATCTTATTTTTAAGTACATAATGATTATGATTATATTTAATGGTGCAAGGATGATTAGGGTGAGCATTGATCAAGAAAAAAAAACATTGATACTTAAAACACTCAGCGATGACCTGGGTGAAGGCCTTGTGGCTACAGAGATTTGGACCGCTTCAGATGGGTTGCCCCTGGTAAATGATAAAAGGTATAACAGCAACCCTAAAGTCGCGTCCTTATTCAATGAGGTTACTAAAAAGTTATCAAAAATTCTTAATGCATTAGACTACCCAGGCCTTGGTAACTATTACTTTATTAATCTTGATAATAATCTTTTAGCTGTAGTTTTTACTATTGGCAGTTATCGGCAATTTGTTGTAGCTGATATTGCAAAAATACCTGTGGGGCTATTAATAAGTGTTGTGCTGCCGAACTTACTAAACATATTAACAGATGAAAGGAAAGTTAAAAAACTGGAAACCCCGAAAGTATCAGAAAAACAAACAGAGCTTAAAAATAGTAACATATCTAGTCAAAAAGTGGATCTAAAAGAAGTATTAAATGCATTTGCCGGCGGCATTTATTGTGCAGACAAGGCTGAGTAAGTGGCTGATCCATCCTAAATTTAATATCGGAATGTAGTTCCCATGAGAATTTCCCAGGACTTCTTCCTACTTTATCAGGCATGCTAACATTATATTATTGAATTAAGTAGAGAGGTGGCATGATTATGCATATCACTCTGGAAAAGATCAAAAAAGTAATCAATAGCTTAAAAGAAGACCTGGGCGATGGATTTGTTGATACTGATATATGGTGTACCAGTTCCAATAAATCTGTTGCTTTTCATCATCAACATGGGGTTGTGCCATTATATGGTGTAATGCCAAAACATATTAAACTTTTCAGCCAAATATCAGGGATATTAAAAAAAACACTTCAGGAATCGAACTACCCGGGTCTGGGGGATTATTACTTAATAAATCTAAATGACGATCGTTTAGTTGTAGTTTTAAATTTAAGGTCATCTACTCCAGGTAAAGATAGTTTAAGCACAAGGCGTTCAACAAATAATTCAAGTTCTTCCGGACACCAGCAATATATCTTAGTGGATCTTTCCAAAACGTCTATAGGCGTGCTGATGAGCATTGCACTTCCAAATGTGCTTGAGAACCTGAAATAGGCAAATGACAATGTTTTAAGGCTAATGTTTCAAGACCAATTGAGACCCGAATGCACAAAATTATATGATGTTCATCAGGCTGGCGATGGTTACCCATTGCTATTTTTTATTGAACTATTATACGAGGTAAAGATATTGAAAAATGTAAAACTTCAGGGTGGGACAATCCGGATGGCATGCCTTTGTCAGCCATTGTTTTCGAGAACGCTGCTTCGTCCGGTTGCCCCTGGTCTATGAAACTTTCAATTGGAATCATGGAGTATTTGCCGGTGCAACAAAATCCTCGGAATTGACTGCTTCCGAATATAGAAAGGTTGGCCGAGTTTAAAAGCTTATTATAAAGGATAAAACTAAGGCCTAACTATTTCTCTATCAAGTTGATATAATTAGTGCAGGAAATCTATCATGTTTCCCGAATTATTTAACTAAATGATGATTGCTTAGTCTGACTGTTAGAACATAAAACCAGAGGAGGCTGAAATTTATGTATGTACGTGATTATATGTCTGCAGATCCGGTAATTATCGGGCCGAATGATTCTGTCGGTGATGCTCTCGAGTTGTTAAAAGACCATTCAATCAGGAGGCTGCCTGTTGTTTCCAAGGGAAAACTTATCGGGCTGGTAACCAACACCGACTTAATTAAAGCATCACCATCTCCGGCTACCAGTCTGTCTATTCATGAAATAAATTATCTCTATCCGAAAATTAAGATTAAAGATATTATGACCAAGGATGTTCTTACCATAGGTCCTGATGAAGCGATCGAAGAAGCAGCGGTTTTAATGCGTGAGAAAAAGTTTGGCACCCTTGTAGTCGCTGATAAAAATAATCTGGTAGGAATTATTACCGAAAGCGACCTTTTTAAAGCTTTTATTGATGTGTTTAATTTTGATCGGCCTGGAATAAAGATAGTTGTTTCTTTTGAAGATAAGATAGGTGAACTTGGCAAGTTAACTTCCCTGATTAGCTCAATGGATATTTTGATTATTAGCCTGATTATTACCTATTCGAAGGATGGTAAAGCTCTAATTACTATGCGACTGAAGACTGATCAAAAAGATCCCGTTGTCAAAGAGCTTGAGAAAAGTG
>PXFD01000116.1 GCA_003564505.1 Syntrophomonadaceae bacterium | reverse complement strand
TGATTTCCACAATACTGCATTTTAGTAATTGTAGGGGGGTTAAAGCTAAGTCCCAGGGGTTCATTGACAGGTTTTTTTATTTTAACCCTGCGTAAAATACCACTGTCGGTAAGCACAAGTAAACGCAGATCATGATCTGATTCCATTATCTTGTAATTAATAATATCGCCTACTTGCTGGTTGTCAATGCGAATTAGCTTCCAGCCCGGCCGCAGCCCCGCCTTTGAAGCGGGCGATCCTTCTAAAACTTTTTCAATTATAGGGCCGTCCGCTTTTTTCATGTTAATCTCCTCAGACTGACTAATCTAATGATCTACTTGCATAATTATCGGGATTAATGCCGCGTCTTTCAAGCCACTCAGCTGTAAAGCCGGTAACGACCAGGGGCGCTTTTTGTAAATCGGCAATACTGCCGGAACCTGTCATCATCATAATTAGCTTAAGCTCATTTTCAAGGTTATAGATTTTTTTAATTAATGGTCTGCGACCATAATTTACCAGGATGTTCAGCGGCATAGCAGCCAGTCCTACTGCTTTTGCGCCAAGTGAAAGAGCCCTGGCGATATCCAGCGCATTATTCATGCCACCGGAAGCAAATATATCTACCCTGTCTTTTACTGCCTCAGCTGTCTCAACCAGGCTGATAGCAGTAGGGATCCCCCACTCTAAAAGACTTTCCGGGATATACCTACCTGAACGGCTGCCTTCAATTGCTATAAAGTTTGTTCCGCCCCTGCCGCCAATATCAATAGCCATGACCCCTGCTTCAAGTAATGCTTCAGCCTGTTCGCGAGCAATCCCGAATCCTACTTCCTTGGCGATAACAGGAACTTCAATGTTTTTTACAATTTCTTTAATCCGTTTGGACATATCTCTAAAATCACGATCGCCGCCCTTCATAACCAGTTCCTGCGATACATTCATATGAATCTGCAGGGCATCAGCATTTATCATCTTTACAGCCCTGGCAGCCATTTCGGGGCTTGCGTATGTGCCTAGGTTAGCCCAGACTTCTCCACCGGGATTTTTCTTGCGCGCGATGGTAAAACTGCCTGTAGAACTGCTATCTTCAAGAGCAGCCATTTGTGAGCCGACAGCCATCGGTATATTACAGACCCTGGCTACTTCTGAAAGGGCCGAGTTAATCTTAGAAGCGATTTGACTGCCACCGGTTACTGCATTAATAAAAAGAGGCGAACGGTAAGTTCGCCCCATGTACTCCGTTTCCAAGCTGATCTGATTAAAAGCCATGTTGGGGAGACAATTGTGAATAAAACTGATATCTTTAAAGTCTGCCCTGGACATTCTTTTTTTCAGGCTATGATATATGTGCTCATTTTTGCGATGAGCCCTGGACATTTATTCCTGTCCACCTTCCGGATCGGATTCATTGTCAGTGTAGGCTTCCTGATCTGAACCTTCTTTGAATGTCTCCTGATCAAATAGATCTCCGAAAACATCTCCCAGGGTTACATTTCCATTTTCAGTATCGTCACTTGCAGCTGCACCCTGATCCACTTTAACGCCTCCTGCATCTTTGATGCTGAGACTTATTCTTTTAGCTTTTGGCTTTACTTCTAAAACTTTAACTTCAACTTCTTCACCTTCACTTAGCACCTCGGAAGGATGCTTGACGTGATAATCGGCAAGCTGTGATATGTGGGCGAGTCCTTCGACACCGGGCTTGATTTCAATAAATGCTCCGAAATTTACCAGGCGGGTAACTTTACCGGTAATCAGTTGATCACTTTCGAGATCTTCAACTGCCTTTGTCCATGGATCAGGCTGTGTTTTCCTGATACTCAGGCTTATTCTCTCTTTTTCGGGTATTACTTCAAGAACTTTAACTTCTATTTGATCTCCAACCTTCAGCACTTCCTTGGGATGATTAATTCGTTCCCATGAAAGCTCTGAAATATGAACCAGTCCGTCTATACCTCCAACATCAACAAAAGCCCCGAAATCAGTCAGCCGCTTTACTGTACCAGTTATATTTGAGCCAACTTCGAGTGCGCTTAATGTTTTTTCCTTCAGTTTAGAAGCTTCTTCTTCCAGGATCTTTCTTCGGGTTAATATTAATTTACCCTTTTCCCGGTCATACTCCAAAACTTTAAAATTTAAAACCTGGTCTTTAAACTCGTTAAAATCAGGAATAAACCTGGTGTCTACAAGCGAGCCGGGCATGAATCCTTCAATGCCGCGTCCCAGGTCAATCACAATGCCTGCGGATACGACCTGCTTTACTTTACCCTCAAGAACTGTTTGATTTTCTAAAGCTTCTTCCAACTCTTTAAGGCGTTTATCCCTGGCCAACCTTTTATGGGAAACTGTTACCGTTCCATCCTGCTCATCAATATCCAGCACTGTAACCTCAAGATCTTCCTCAGGTTTAAATAAATCAGCCAGTGCCTGTCCCTCTTCCAGGTGGACCTCTTTAACAGGAAGGATTGCTTCAGTTTTAGCTCCAATATCAACATAAACCTCTTCATCTGTAACCCTGGCTACCTTACCGGTAACCTGTTCGCCTACCTGGGCTACTTTCACATCTCCGGCAAAACTAAACTGTTCTTCTATCATTGCTTCTTCCATGCCTTCGGTCTCTTGTTCCTGATCTTCGCTTTGAACCTGGCTTTCTTCTACAGTTTCCTCTTCTGCTTGTTGAGCCTCATTTTCTTCACTTTCAGTCTCTACTTGTTGAACCTCATTTTCTTCACTTTCAGTTTCTTCGATGTTCACTTCCATGTTTTCATTCTCCATACTCTCCACTACCTCCTTTATCGTCCATGGGGGAGTTGATGCTCCTGCAGTGACCCCAATATACTGGTACTGTGACAGGAAAGCAAAATCTAACTCCTCCGCATTCGTTACCAGGCAGGATGGTTTTAACTGCCGGCAACAATTGTAAAGGGCATTTGTATTGGCACTGGTTTTACTGCCTACCACCACCAGCGCTTCGACCCTTTTAGCCAATTCAATTGCTTCTTGCTCTCTTTTGCGTGTTTCAGAACACAAGGTATCATTTACTATACCTTCAGGGTATTTAATTAAAAACACCTCTGATACTCTCTTAAATATTTCAGCATTGCCTGTTGTTTGTGCAACCAGAACCGGATGTTTGAAATCAGGAAGACCGTGGATTTCTTCTGGTGAGGATAGAACAACGGCATCATCGCCGGCCCAACCAAGCAGCCCCTGCACTTCAGGATGATCGGAATCCCCGTAAATAATAACCTGGGATCCTTCTTTTCTGGCTCTGGCAGCAATATCCTGGACTTTTTGCACCCTGGGGCAGGTTAGATCAATTATTTCCTGGCCTTCAAGATTATTTAATTCCTTATACATATCAGGCTTGACACCATGTGTGCGAATTGCTATAAAAGATCCGCTTGCATCACCGATATCATTTATAACACCGATCTGTCTATTTCTCAAGTATTTAATTACTTCCTCGTTATGAACGATCGGTCCAAGGGTAGCACCGGCAACTTTATCTTCTGTTTTTTCTACCAGGCTGTTTACGGCATTTTTCACACCGGAACAAAAACCTGCTTTTTTTGCCACAATTACCGGCAAAGTTACTCACTCCAAGTTTTACCGGTTATTGGTTTTGTTGTCTTCCGGTAGTAGTTTTTTTATTTTAAACATAATGGTTTCGCTCATTTCTTCGAGATGTTTCTTTTTCTCATCCTTATTATCATAAACCAGGGGTGGCAAAACAAATGGTTC
>PXFD01000181.1 GCA_003564505.1 Syntrophomonadaceae bacterium | reverse complement strand
TGTCACAGTGACCGGTTAAGATGGTTTTAGGTTAATCATAACTTCCAAAGGAGATGATTGTATGGGTTACAGGGAAGAGTTTACAGAGAAGGTTAGGAAAATATTTGAGACTGAAACAGCAGCCTACAGGCGCAAACAAAAGGCTTATGATTTCATTACAGAATACTTTGGCGACCTGTTTGACGATCTTTATGATGAAACTGAAGCCGTTGAAGATAAGCTGGAAATTGACTATGAAAAACTAAGGTTTGGAGATAAGGAACTGCAAATTGAGGTTGGGAAAAGATCTATAGAAATCTATACTATCGATCAGAAAAGCGAGGATAGACTGACAATAGACTGGTTAGAAGATGACGGCAATACCTATGTAAGCAAAAAATATGGAAAAGCGCTCGGTGATGAAATCCTTGACCAGTACTTGGAAGATGCCTTCGCAAAAGCACTTGGGTAGCTAACCATGTTTATCAGGGAGGCGATCTTATGCTGAATCAAACTTCTATATACAGGGTTTCGATGGCCCTGAAAAACAGGGATAAACGGGCAGAAATTGATCTGAAAGACCTGGTTGAAGACCTGGCCGGCGCCAAGGATGAGTATAACTTTAGCAATGAGGACGGACACCGCTTGCTTTTACTCGAGCCGACCAGTAAAAGGCTAAACCTGCTTTTCAAGCCCGGTCAGAACCAGGACTTTGAAGCATCTATGCTTGCGGGTTTTGAAACTTTGCTGCGCGATGAATTCGACTGGTCAGCTTACTGTGAACATGGCCACGGCCTGCTGGAGAAAAAGATAGCCCGGCTTCTGAAGCAGGATGAATTTGAAAATATCCTTGAGGAGCTTGAGCAAAGTAGCAACTACAGGTTGTTTACGGAACCGGCAATTGAAGGCCTGTTAAAGAAAAAAGCAAAGGCCGGTGGGAGGCGCGCTCGCCGGGGTTACAGGCACACTGGCGATGAAGCGCAGCCTGATATTAGCCTGGAAGAAGCCCTAACGCAGATGGAAACACTGGTCGGCCTGGAAGAGTTCAAAAAGGAAATAAGAAAAGTAGTCCGCTATATGAAAAACCTTAACCCTGTGGAAAGTTCCTTGCAGCCCCGCGATATCTTCCCTTACAACTACATCTTTACCACCGAAGGAGAAGGTGTAGGCTTAAGCACAGCTTTAAGTATTATGGCAACAATTTTTTATCACCTGGGTATCTGTTCTAATTATGGTTTAACCGAGGAGAAGGTAGAAAAAAGATCCCGTTATGGTATTCCCCACTTTCGCACTTATGATTTTGATGAAAATGGAATATGTGCCATTATCGGCATCGAACTACTCGATGAGGAGAGCAAAGAGGAAATTGTTGGGGAAATACTCGATGACCACAAGGAGCAGGTTATCGTAATGGTCGTAAATGAAGAGAAAAAGAAAGCATTAATAGAATTAGAGGCGGACCTGTCCAGGACAGATCAACCCTTTAGACAGGTTCACTTTCCTGCTTATAGGAAAAAAGAACTGCTTGAAATTTTCATAAAAATTATTAGCACATACAACTGCACCCTTGACTCTGAAGGAGAAAAGCGCCTGACCGATTTAATCTGCCGACTTCAAAAGGAACAAACCTTTTCCGGCGTGAGCACTTTAAATGATATTGCCGGAAAGATGATATTTGATCTGAAAAGCTCTGATCTGCCTGGCAAAGATGAAACAGAAAACAGCAGAATAAACAGCTACCTGTCGTCGATTCTTGAAAAGGGCAAGTCTCCAGCGATAGCAACGGTCCGGGATGAAAATCCTCTGGAGCAGCTAAACAATATGATCGGTTTAGAATCAGTTAAAGATAGAATGCATGAAATCCTGGGCCATTTCATCATGGAAAAGAAAAGAGCTGAAGCTGGCATGGGAAACAGCAGCTTATGCATGCATATGATCTTTACAGGAAACCCGGGAACGGGCAAAACAACTGTGGCCCGCATTATCGGGAAGCTCTTAAAACAGGAAGGTTTGCTGGAAAAAGGTGATCTAATTGAAGTGTGCCGCGAAGACCTGGTGGCCCGTTACGTCGGACACACGGCCCTGAAAACCGCTGCCGTGGTTGAAAGAAGCCTCGGTTCTATAATCTTTATCGATGAGGCTTACTCTTTAGACGGCGGCCATGAGCATGACTATGGTCATGAAGTATTGGCTACACTGGTAAAAAAGATGGAAGAACATAAAGATGACCTAGTGGTGATACTGGCCGGTTACAGCAGTGAGATGGAGAAGATGGTTGCCCTTAATCCCGGGTTGAGCAGCAGGGTGCCGCACCAGATTAATTTTCCCGATTACAGCACCGAGGAGCTCTACCAGATTTTTGAGCAGCACCTGGGCCGGGATTACCGGTTGGATAAAAAGGCAATCTGCTTGCTGAAAGAACTTTTCTCCAGGGCCCCTTCAGACCCGGCAAGGCAGGGTGGAAACGGCCGCTTCGTGCGCAACGTCATAGAAAGGTTGAAGATGAAGCAGAGTAAAAGATTGCTCGGGCAGAAAGAAGTTAATTCCCGGGCGCTAAAAAGAATAAAAGCAAGTGATGTTAAAGCGCTGCTTGATGACCCGGACCTGGTCCGCACAGGAGAAAGCAGGAAGAGTATCGGTTTCCAACCGGAATGATAATTGTGCTGGCTGCAATAATTTTTCTTATCCACTGCCGGTTTATAGAAAACCGCGCCTCAAGTTAGCGGCAGGAAAGGGCGGGGCAACTTCAGGGGTGGTAGAAGTTATCTGTCATTGCTGATGTACGTAATGAATAATTATAATTTCATTGGTTACATTTCTGGAAACCAGGATTTATATTTGTTTTTACAAAAAGCTGGTTATGTTTTGATGTTTAAACCGACTATTCCCGATGATGATGGTAACGTAAAAGGCAATATAGACATAGATCTCGTCTTACAAGCAATGATTGATTATCATAAGTATGATAAAGCGGTCATAGTTTCCAGTGATGGAGATTTTTATTCATTAGTAAATTACCTTTACAAAAAGAATAAGCTTGAATACGATATTAGTTCCTACAAAGCAACTTGCTCCAGTTTATTAAAGAAATCTGCTAAGGAAAAAATTGTTTTTATAGACAACCTTCAGAAAAAGTTAAGTTTTAGGAAATCATAAAATGAAAAAGCACCACAGAAGGACGGAACCTTAAGAGGTGCTTTTTCCTGTAAATTCTATGATCAGGCTACAACTTTTATCACATTTTGTCAAGAACACTGTGAACTAACGTGTTCAAGGGTATAAAAGGTCAGATGTATAATGGCCATAGAAGAAGAGAAAATCTGGCTGATGTAACGTACAGTTGTCACATGAAAGCAAAACTGGTGTTTATTTCGTGGAGTTAGCCCTGTTTACCTGTTGTCTAATGCTTCGCTCAAATTAAAAAATATCCTTTAAAAACACTATGATGTTTTTAGCTGAACCGTCTAAGGCTGCTGCCTGACCATCGTAGTAGCCAAAACAGGGAGCAGGTAATATCATCCGTTTTTATTGGCCAATCCATCCATTTTATTTTACTGTTTATACTATGTAATAAAAGAAGGGCGCAGGCATTATACTGCGACCCTTAAAAATAACCAGTTAACCATCTGACGACAAGCTGATCTATTATTAACCTTCTTTTTTTGCTTTGGCAAGTTTCAAGGCGCTGAAAAGTCCCCGCTGCTTTATAGTTTTCATGGCCAGACCGCCCTGGGTCATTTCAAAAAACTTGCGGCC
>PXFD01000052.1 GCA_003564505.1 Syntrophomonadaceae bacterium | reverse complement strand
TGGCGGAGACTGTCAGGAAAGAGGAAAAAGATTGCCTGCTCTATGATCCTTTTATTGCGCAGGATAACCCTTCAGAGCTCTATATATTGGAAAAATATACGAGCATTGAGGCACTTGACGAACACCGCAAGCTGCCGCATTATCTTGAATTTAGAGAATCAATAAAAAATGCAGTAACCGGTCCGCCAGAGGTAACCTTACTAGATTTTCTAGGTTAACGTAACAAGTGGTTGTAATTGAAAGGCCGGTGCAGTTCCTGCAGAAGCGATCGGCAAGCCTGGGTTTTCAGCAGCCAAAAATCAGCAGAATGTGGCTAAAAATTTTAAAGCTTATTTTATTCACCTGGAATTGAGCTGGAGCAGGGCACACCAACCAGGCGCTTGCTGCAGACATCGGCGATGCTTTCCGGGTGCTTTCTATACTAAATACAGTTCAGGCTGCTTCCTTTGCCGAATGAACACTTTGGGAAAGTGCAGGTTTCACAGCGCTGGCACAAGCCTCCGTGCCCGAGGGCAGCAATGTCTTCGGCTGTAATTTTTTCACCGGCCAGGATGCGAGGCAGCAAAATGTCAAGGATGGTATTTTCGTAGTACATCGCGCAGGCCGGCAAGCCGATAACTGGAACTTGTCCCAGGTAGGCAAGCATAAACATCGCTCCGGGCAGGGCGGGTGCCCCGTACTTTACTATTTCTGCACCGGTCCTATTAATAGCAGTAGGCGTTACATCATCGGGATCAACAGACATGCCCCCGGTGACTATGATCATGTTGCAGCCTTCCTGGACTTGCTTACTAATTAAGCTTGAGATTTGGCTGAGGTCATCAGGGCAATATTTGATTACCGGCTCAGCCTGACCGAACCGAGCCGCTTTCTGGGCCAGAACAGGAGCAAAACCGTCTTTTATGCGCCCTTCAAATACTTCCCTGCCGGTGATTATTCCTCCTATTTTGAAGGATCGATAAGGTTTTACTTCAAGGACAGGTGTTTCTCCTGAGCAGATTTCTTCTACAGCAGTAACAGTATGTTCTTTTACTGCCAAAGGTATAACTTTTGCCCCGGCAACCTTCTCACCTTTTTCAAGTGGCGTATTATTATGCAGGGTTGCTGCCACGACATCAGTTATACTGTTGATCTGCATCAGGCGGGGAACATCCACCTTCAAGAGTCCTCTGTGTACGGCACAGAGATCAAGTCGTCCTTCCGAAGGATTGCCCACACTAAGTCCCGGGCCTGCTAATGCTTCAGCTAGCCGCAGGCCGGCGTCATCTTCATGTAATTCATCCTCTTCAAGCTCCAGGGTAAAAATATGGTTTTTGCCAAGATCAAGAAGCGTATTTACATCTTCTTCTCTGATGCGATGGCCTCTTTTAAAGATTGCTCCTTTATAAACACCCTTTTCAATTTTTGTGATATCGTGGCAAATTAACTGACCGACAGCTTTGCTGGTTTCTATCTGATTCTTTTTCAAGTTAACACCTGCTTCAGCTAGTATTTATTTAATTCTACAACACTAATTATAGGTACTTTGCTGCTTTAAAGTCAACGTAAAAGCGATCATTGCCAGGGTGAATATTGAAATAAGTTATTGGCCTCTTGTTTAAAGAGATAGAAGTTTTATGTGATGAAAGTTTTGCATGAAATTTATTCGGAATATTGCTAATATGCAATCTTGCAGGATTGTTGACAGATATGGCGAACTATTTAAACTTAGCTGAAGTAGTTTTATTTGCCAGGTTTTAATTGTTGCGATATACAGACTACAGAGATTAAAAAAAACAAAGGGACAGGTGATTTCTGAAGATGTGGACTTATGAAAAGCCAGACAACTTAGTCGAATGGTGGAAGGAAAGTGAAAAAAAGTTTGGTAACAATGTTTTGTTCTGGGTGCATGATGGCCAGGGGGGGCTTAACCCGATTAAGTATGAAGAAATCGGGCGACGGATTGCCAATGCCAGGGGCGGTTTGGCCCAGCTGGGTATTGGTAAAGGGGATGCGGTAGGGATAATTGCCCCAAACTGCCCGGAATGGGCGATCCTATCTTATGCTACTTATGGCCGTAATGGTCGCTACATTCCCATGTATGAAAAGGAACTGCTGCAAACCTGGAAGTACATAATAAAAGATAGTTCTGTAAAATTTTTAATGGTTTCTTCCAAGGAGATCTATGATCTGGTTAAAGGTTTTATAGATGAAATAGATTCTCTCGAGCATATTTACCTCTTTGGAGATAGTGGTGAAAACAGCATGGCTGAACTGGAAAAGATGGGAGAACAAAATCCGGTTGAGCCTGAAATACCGCATTACGATGATGTAGCTATTTTAATCTACACTTCGGGTACCACTGCAGAGCCAAAAGGAGTTTTGTTAACCCACGGCAACCTGACTTATTGCTCTAGAACAGGTCTCAGTTTATATCCGGATCTTGATGAAAACCAGGTAGGCATATCAATGCTGCCCTGGGCTCATTCATATGCTTTCAGTGCCGAGTTAAATGGCTGGATCCATATTGGCGGTTCACTGGGCTTCATGCGGGATGTAACGACCCTGGCTGAAGACCTTACTATTGTTAAGCCTACTTATGTTATATCTGTACCGCGTGTTTTCAATAAAATCTATGATGGTATCAACATGAAAATGGCTGATGCCGGCGGTATGAAAAAGAAGCTATTTGATGCTGCCTGTGCTACAGCTAAGCAGAAAAGGGAAATGGCGGCGGAAGGGCGCTCCAGTGCCACAGTAAATATTAAACATGCCCTGCTTGATAAACTGGTTTTCTCCAAGGTAAGAGATTCCATGGGCGGCAGGGTCGAAGGATCGCTTACAGCCAGTGCGGCTATGAACAAGGAAATTGCCGAATTCTTCTACGATATTGGTATCCCAACTTACGACTGCTACGGTTTGACTGAAACATCGCCCGCTGTTACCATGAACAGCCCCGAGGACTGGCGTATTGGCAGTGTCGGCAAGGTCCTGCCCGGGCAAAGGGTGGAAATTGATAAATCTGTCTCGGAGGAAGGGGCAGATGACGGAGAAATAATCGTTTACGGCCCCAATGTAATGAAGGGTTACCATAACAAGCCGGAAGAGACTGCAGCAGTACTTATGCCTGACGGTGGTTTTCGCACCGGTGACCGGGGCAGGTTTGATGAGGACGGCTTCCTGTGGATTACCGGGAGAATCAAGGAACAGTACAAGCTGTCTAATGGGAAGTATGTATTCCCTGCAGTTATAGAGGAAGAAATAAAGCTGATACCCGAAGTTGCTAATGCCATGGTCTACGGAGATGGAAAGCCCTATAATATCTGCCTGGTCCTTCCTGATTTTGAAGTGGCAAAAAGGTGGGCTGCGGTTAAGGGCGTTTCAGCAGATCCTGATACTTTACTGGTCAGTGATGACTTTAAGGCTGCTTTAACTAAAAGCATAAAGGATCACTTAAAAGATACTTTCGGCGGTTATGAAATACCGGAAAAATACCTCTTCCTGAAGGAAGATTTTACTGTGGAAAATAAGATGCTGACTCAGACCATGAAGTTGAAGCGGCGGGTGGTTATCGATAATTATGCCGAGCAAATTGAAAAGCTTTATAACTGAGGAGCTTCAATTATCCGGAGATCGATCGTATAAATAGACATATTAAGTTTTGCGAAAAAGGGAGCGGGCCAATATGGCCCGCTCTAAATATATGATTCCAAGGGTGACAGGGGAGGTTAGGCCCCGAATGTCTAAAAAGTAAATATTAACCCTATCC
>PXFD01000081.1 GCA_003564505.1 Syntrophomonadaceae bacterium | reverse complement strand
CTTTATTTTCAACATTGTTAACCAGCTTGCCGGGAATGGCCCGTTCTCCATGCATTGTCCCAAGCACTGCCCCTGTTATCGAACCGGTGGAGTCACTGTCACCGGTAATATTAACAGCAGCAAGGACCGCTTTTAGCCAGTCAGCCGGAAAATTTAAGCAGCAATACAGGGCTATGGCCAGGGCTTCATGTCCTACCCACCCCTCACCAATCAGCGGTATTGCTCTATCTACAGGATTGTCCTTCGCTGCCAGTTCGCGGGCCAGGTTAATTTTATCAAGAGTTTCTTCATGGTCGGACTGTTTTTTTAGCAGATCTGAACATAGATCAACTGCATCTTCCAGGCCGCTACCCTCAAAAAGCCTGGCAATCAATTCTGCCAGGAATCCTGCCGGCAAAAACCCGGATGGATGGCCGTGGGTAATCGCTGCAGCTTCCACTCCGTACTGAAATGCTTCACCTGGCAAATAGGCTATGCCTATTGGAGCCGTACGCATTACCCCGCCGCAACCTTTGCTGTCATTTATTCTTTTATCAAAGGTTCCCATTTCCCCGCTGCCCAAAGCATCGAGGCAGGTGTTGCCGGGAGCTCTCCTGTTATCAGGGTTTTTCTGCAACTCGTACCACTCGAGGTATTCCTGGTAAACCACCGTATTAAAGTCACATTTTTTACCGTCTTTACAAGTCTGACGGTGCCTGATACAGCCAACTGCCGTAGCCAGGGTCATTTGAGTATCGTCTGTATAAGCTCCCGGCTTAAGCCCTTTCATGGCATCAAAATCTTCAATTCCTTTTTCTCCATATTTATCCCTGATTTGGTCAAGGGTTAAAAATTCTACCGGTGCGCCAAGAGCATCTCCGACAGCAGCACCCAAAAGGCATCCCCTGCTTTTCCCAGTATTCATAAACTCCTCCTCTGTCAAACGAGATCCTGAATGCAGATCAGATGCTTCTGACCACGCATTGCTGATAATATTTCTACATGGTTTTATTATTACCTGCCGGGCATCACTGGGCTGTTATTTATAAAAAGGATTTATCCCTGCAATCATGAATTAATACTTACGCAATAATAAATACCGGGGAGATGAAAAATGAAACCACGGATCTGTGACTTCCTGCCTGTTCCTGACCTTTTATCCGCAGAAAATATTCTCTGCATCCAGCCTCATCCTGATGATATGGAAATTGGCGCAGGGGCAACTCTTGCCAGGTTATCCCGATCGGGCAAGCAGGTAACTGCCCTGACCATCACCGATGGTTCTGCCGGAACTTATCAACCATCAGACAAGCCGGATGAAATAGCCGGCATCAGAAAAGCGGAAACAGAAAAATCAGCGAACCTGCTGGGCGTAAAAAAGCTGATCTGGTTGGACTATGCCGATGGGGGCAACCTGCCCTATGAAAAAATCAGAGCAGATATAACCAGGACAATTCGCAGGCTTAAACCTGATGCTGTAATGACATGTGACCCATGGCTGCCTTATGAAGCCCATTCCGACCACAATCGCACCGGCCTGGCAGCTGCCGAAGCATGCCTGTTATCAGGTATGCCTCAATTCTGCCCGGATGACCTTAAGGACGGCATAATGCCCCACGGCGTAAAGATGATCGCCCTTTACTACACGGCCTATCCCAATACCTGGATTGACGCTTCAAATACCTGGAAAATCAAATTGGCCGCAATTGACTGCCATGTTAGTCAGTTTTCCGGAGAAAAAGGAGAAAAGCTAAAAGAATACCTTACTACGCGAGCGGAAGAACAGGCAGAAAAAGGAAAATACAGGTTAGTGGAAGCTTTGAAAATTCTCACCATCTCTCACCTGCACATCTTTGAAGAAGCCTGGCAGTGTTAGTTCTACTCCTCAAGCAGTTCCATGCCGGAACCGAGTATACTGTCACTGGTAAGCTGGAGTTGGAAAATATAGTAATAAAGTGTTTCGCGATCTATATCTGACAGTTCTACGTAATCGAGAGCCAGGCCGGTTAGAGTTTCTTCATTTACTGCAGGGTGATCTACCCTGATTACCCTGGCTTTTACATTTAAGGCTGTACCTTCACCCGGCATGGCAATTATAATTTCCAGAACTGAACCGGCTTTAAGGCGGTCATCAGGCTTAACCAGGGCATAGCAACCACTTAAAGATAGATCGTTTATTCTACCGGTAAGGTTCAAATCATCCTTCTTAAACTTGTAGTTAAAGGGTAGATTTACTTCAAACCGCGTGAATCTTCTTAAAGAAGCCCTGTTAATTTTCCTTGGTTTGCTGCAAACCAGAAGAGGTATTTTATCCTGGCGAACATCAATTACAAAAACATTTGTCACGTATGATTCGTGCTTTTGTTGATCTAATTGGTGCAGGGTTAACTCCTGGCTTTCCTGAAAAGAGACCGGCTCACCGTTAGCAATGGGAGTCTGCAGGACAAGGTAAGCCCCTTCAAGATCCTCTACCAGGGTTTGATAACGATTAACATCCATACGTTTGTCCACATATTCAACTAAAACTTTTTTACCGGGTGCGAATAGTTTTATAATCATATCCTCATCATGCATAATTAGGCCTCCCCAAAGCAGTTATATTATCCTAAGATGTTTCTCCATCAACATTACAATTCCTGCAATAATTTTACTAATGAAGGATATTGATAAAATTTTTTGTATAATGATCATAATACTTTACCTAACAGCACACAGGCTTAATTGCAAGATGATTGCCATGAATATTGTTCTACTTCCTGCTGCCCTGCAGGGTTGTTCTTGACAGCCATAAAAGGTAAAATAACTGCTAAGAATAAACAATAATTATGAGGAGCAATTGTGAGCAATAAATATCACTATATTTTATTTGACCTCGATGGCACCTTAACCGACTCGGCATTGGGGGTTACTAAATCTGTTCAGCATGCTTTAAAGCAGTATGACATTGATACCTCCTTAGATGAACTTAAAGCCTTTATCGGGCCGCCGCTTCACCAGTCTTTCATTGAAATATACGGCTTTAGCAAACGGGAAGCCCACCGGGCCGTCGAATACTATCGTGATTACTACCGCGATGTGGGGATATTTGAAAATAAATTATACCCGGGAATCCCTGAATTACTTGACAAACTCTACAAGAACCGCAAGAAGATATACCTGGCCACTTCAAAACCCACCGTTTTTGCGGAAAAGATCCTCAACTACTTCAAGCTGGACCAGTACTTTGCGGCTATAACCGGCAGCAATCTTGACGGGACCAGGGTGGAAAAAAAAGAAGTAATAGCAAATCTATTTGAAGAAAATGGAGAACTTAAGGCAAAAGAAACCATCATGGTTGGAGACCGTAAACACGACATTATAGGCGCCAGGGCCTGGAATCTTGATTCAATCGGGGTTACCTACGGTTATGGCTCTCTGGAGGAATTGCAGGAAGCCGGCTCCACAATGATAGCCGAATCCGTCCCTGAACTGCAGAAACTGCTGCTGAACTAAAATAACCCTGTAAAATAAGTTGAAAAGGTGTCAGAGACATTTTCAACTTATTCAATCCTTAACTATCTAAGTGAAAATGGTGTCAGAGTTAATTTCACTTTTCCCTTCAAGAAAACCCCTTCATTTTGTTTATAACCAGCCTCAACATTAAATAGAAGCTGTATAAAGTAAGGGAATTTAATAATTCAAACAACCGCTCAGCCTGCTAAACAAAAGAAGCTAAGTCGCTGCAGTTCCAGTTTAGACGATAAGCAAGTGTAGCTTTGTTCAGCATGCTGT
>PXFD01000048.1 GCA_003564505.1 Syntrophomonadaceae bacterium | reverse complement strand
CTTGGCAAGGGTAAAACTCTGGGGTTAGTCGGGGAATCAGGCTGTGGTAAAAGTGTAACTGCTCTTGCTGTGATGGGCCTGCTGCCTCCACATGCCAGAATTAGTGGAAATATTTACTATCGAGAAAAAGACCTGCTTCAATTAAGTAAAAAGGAAATGAACAGTATCCGCGGTAATCAGCTGGCAATGATTTTTCAGGAACCGATGACTTCACTTAACCCTGTTTTCACCGTGGAATACCAGATGGCTGAAGTACTCTCCCTGCATAAAGGTCAGAACAGGAAAGAAACCCGCAGCAGGATTATTGAGCTGCTGAGCCTGGTTGGTATTCCTAACCCGGAGCGCAGAATGAAAGATTTTCCTCATCGCTTAAGTGGAGGTATGAGGCAGCGAGTGATGATAGCCATGGCTATGGCCTGTGAACCGGATATCCTGATTGCTGATGAACCGACAACAGCTCTTGATGTTACGATCCAGGCCCAGATTCTTGAGTTGATGAATGATTTGCAGCAAAAGATGCAAACCAGTTTACTGATGATAACCCATGATCTTGGGGTTATTGCCCAGGTCGCTCATGATGTGGTGGTAATGTATGCCGGTCACGTTATGGAATACTCTTCGGTAAAAGAACTTTTTGCCGATCCCCTGCATCCTTACACCAGGGGGCTTTTAAACACGATTCCGCAGATTGCCCGGAAACAGGAGCGCTTGGAAGAGATCAAGGGGACTGTTCCCCATATGTCCCGGGTTCCACCGGGCTGCCGCTTTAATGATCGATGCAGTGAACGCCTGCCTGTTTGTATTGAAAAAACGCCGCCCGTTACAGAGGTAAGGGGAAGATCGGTGCGCTGCTGGTTATACAATTAAGTTCTGGAGAGATATTATATGGAACCATTGATATCAGTGAGAAACCTGAAGATGCATTACCCGATAAAAAAGGTAGACAGTTTTACAAAGTATGATTTGCTAAAAGCTGTTGACGGAATTAGTTTTGACCTTTATGAGGGTGAAACCCTGGGACTGGTTGGTGAATCAGGTTGCGGAAAATCAACTACACGCAAGCTGCTGCTCTACGTTGAAGAGCCGACAGAAGGCGAAGTTTATTATCATGGGTCAAATATTTTTAGGATGAGTAAAGCTGAGCTGAAAGAATTCAGGCGTAATGTACAAACCGTATACCAGGATCCATACTCGAGCTTAAATCCTAAATGGAAAGTGGTAAAACTGGTATCTGAGCCCATGGCTATCCATAAACTAGGCAATCGTAAAAGTAGGGCTGAAAAAGTAAAAGAGTTGATGTCACTTGTGGGACTGCGTGAAGAGTATGCTGATAGTTTTTCTCATGAGTTCAGCGGCGGACAGCGACAAAGAATCTCTATTGCCCGGGCTCTTGCGCTTGACCCCAGGGTTATTATTGCCGATGAACCGGTATCGGCCCTCGATGTTTCGATTCAGGCCCAGGTCATAAACCTTTTTGAAGACTTAAAAAAGCAGCTTAACCTGACCTATATATTCATTTCTCACGATTTAAATGTAATTAAAAATATCAGCGACAGGGTTGCTGTAATGTATCTCGGAAAAATTGTTGAACTGGCTGGCAAAGATGACCTATTTGAAAAAGCCAAGCATCCTTATACTAAAGCCTTAATTCGCTCTATTCCCATCCCTGATCCCGAAATGGATACAAAACTGGCATCCCTGGAAGGGGAAATACCAAGCCCGATTAATCCACCAGCAGGATGTGCTTTTCATCCCCGTTGTCCTGAAGTGATGGATATTTGCCGCAGGATTTCGCCTGAAATACTGCCTGTTGCAAAGGGCCATGAAGTATCCTGCCACCTTTATAAAAGCGATGGCACGACATAACCACATGTTGTGCCTATGAGATTATAACTGTGTTTTATCAACAATCAAGGAGGTGACGCTGGCAGCAGATCAGGGTTTTCATCGATTGAGGGGTTGGCTGACAGATTGTTATCAAGAGTTTTGCAGGCAAAAACATTTGAAAAGAGGGATTATGATGACAGGCATGAATAAAAACTTGTTATTGCTGGTTTGTTTGGTGCTGGCCCTGTTCCTGATTGTAGGATGCGGGACAGATACTGCTGATGTTAATGATGAAGATGCAGTGGCTGATGACCCGGCAGAGGATGAAGTCGTTGCCGAAGATCCACTTGAGAGCTTTATAATTGCCAGGAGTACCGATGCGAATACCCTGGATACCGGCTATGCGTACTATGAAGGTGAAATCGACTTAATGTATCACATTTATGAGGGGCTTGTTAGGTTTGCAGATGATGATCTTAACGTAGAGCCGGCCCTGGCCCTTGATTGGGAAGTGTCAGAAGATGGAACAGTGTGGACCTTTAATTTAAGAGAGGGAGTACAGTTTCATGATGGTAGTGAATTTAAAGCAGATGCAGTAGAGTTTAGCTTTATGAGGATCCTTGATGAAGATCATCCTTACTATGGTCTTGGAGACCAGGGCCTGGCTTATATGGATTGGTTGCTGGGCAGTGCTGTTGCTGAAGTGAGGGCTGTAGATGAGTATGTAGTTGAATTTGAACTGCATGAGCCTTTTGGCCCATTTTTGACTTACATGGGGATGTATTCACAATATATTGTTAGTCCGACTGCGGTAGAAGAACACGGTGAAGCTTTTGCCAGTAATCCATCGGGAACCGGACCTTTTAAGTTTGCTGAGTGGAGAAGGGACGAATATATTAAGCTGGAAAGGTTTGATGGCTACTGGGGTGAGCAGCCTGAAATTGAATCGATTATATGGAAAGTTGTGCCAGACGAGTCGACCCGCCTGATGGAATTACAGGCTGGCCAGGTTCATGCCATTAAATCGATAGCGCCAGCCCAGTTAAATACAATAACTGGTGACGATAACTTAGAGCTGCTGCAAAAACCAGGTGCTAACCTTTTCTTTGCTGCCATAAACCATGAAGCGGAGCCCTTTGATGATGTCAGGGTGCGCCGTGCTGTTATGCATGCCATTAACTTTGAAGAGCTAATTGATACTCTCTATGAAGGCCTGGGCACCTGGGCAATTACCCCGATGCCTCCAACGATTTTTGGCTTCAATGATGATATCGAGCCTTATGAGTACAGCGTGGAAACTGCAGTAAGTTTACTGGAAGAAGCCGGTTATCCCGATGGTTTTGATACAACCCTGCATGTTTTTGCCGAATCGAGGGGTTATATCGGCCGGCCGGTTGATGCTGCTGAAATAATGAGTGCCTATCTTGGGCAAGCAGGTATAAATGCAGAAGTAATCGTTAATGAATGGGGAACTCACCGCAGCTTGCTTCGAGAATACGGACATGATATTGGATATGTCGGCTGGTTTGATGTGCCGCATCCTAATAACTTCTTAAATGCACTGTTGCTTAGAGCTGTTGATAGTCATTACAGGCCTGATGAGCTGATTGCTCTCTCAGATCAAGCCTTGTCAAGCTATGATCGGGCAGAACAGGCACAGCTTTACCGTGAAATGCAGGAAATATCACATCGCGATGTGGGCATGATTCCAATAGCTCACAGTGATTATACGGCAGTTGTATTAAGTGATATCAGTGGTTTTGAACTCGATTCCCTGGGTAATGTTTTGGCCCACGATGTAAGTTACTAAAAGATAGACCCCCCATATTATACAGGGAGCAGGATTCTTTGCTCCTGCTCCCTGTTATCTTTAAAAGGAAAGGGCTTGCCACAATGATCAAAGTTTTCAAAGGTGCTGTGCTGATTGATGGAAATGG
>PXFD01000194.1 GCA_003564505.1 Syntrophomonadaceae bacterium | reverse complement strand
CTGTTTGCTTTCACCTTTTACTATTTCGGATTAACTATAAACGCTTTTTTCTACCTTGTTTTGCTTTACCTGTTAATGGCCATAGCCCTGATTGACCTGCAGTACCGAATCGTTCCGAATACCCTGGTAGCCGCAGGCTTGTTAGCCGGGCTTATTTTCTACCTTCCCGCTGCAATTAACCTCGTTCTTGAACTGCCGGCCGGGTTAATTGTCGAAAGGGAACTACTTGATGCTGCAGCGGGTTTCCTGGCAGGTGGTATAATCATGCTGATTATATTGCTTGTCAGCCGTGGAGGCATGGGAGCAGGCGACATGAAAATGATGGCCATGATCGGTCTCTTTGTCGGCTTGCGAGGAGCAGCGGTGGTTATGCTGCTGGGTTTTTTCCTGGGAGCCCTGGTTGGAGTAACATTTATGGCCCTGGGCAAGTTGACGCGTAAAGACGCCCTGCCCTTTGCCCCCTATCTTTCCCTGGCAGCCATGATCCAGGTCCTGTGGGGCGATTATATATGGAACTGGTATATGAATCTGATTAGATAATTAATACATAAACATTCAAACTTAACAATGCAGCTTAATCGCACAAGGAGCAGCACCGGTGAACAAGACAATAATTCGCAGCAGCGGCGGCTATACTTTTATTGAATTGCTAATTGCAATTGCTATTCTGGGCATGATCGTTTCCCCCTTCCTGATGATGTTTACAGGCAGCTATCTATCTATTAACGGCTCAGGCAATCAGTCAATAGCTATTAACCTCTGCCGCCAGCAGGTTGAAAAGATCAAGGCCCTGGGATACGATTCAGCTCTATCCAATTATTCTGCGGACAAGGTTAATATAAATACCCTTGAAGAAAACATAGATGGTTTTCCCGGTTTTAAGAGGTTGACGATTGTCAAACCCTATATTTTTACCTGTACAAATAACCCCGAATTAGATGTAGAACTGCTCTTAATTGAGGTATCCGTCACCTGGAAGGAGGGCAAATCAGAAAGGCAGGAAATATTAAAAACTCTGCTCAGTAACCGTTAACAACAATGAACAAATTCAAACTTAGCCACGGCTTTACCTTAATTGAATTACTCATAACCCTGACTATAGTGGGTTTTATCCTTGCTGCTATCTATACATTTTACCTGACCGGATTAAAAAGCTGGCAGCGGGGTGCCGATTCTATGGAAGCCCAGCAAAGTGCCAGGATCGCTGTAAACAGGATTATAACCGAACTACGTTACGCTCACCTGCTCAGTTTGCACGGAGATAATACTGAAGTGAGGTTTAAAGTCAGCCCGGATGTCAGGACCCGTCGCTTTCGCCTTGTAGGGCAGGAACTTGTTTATGAATCTTACCCACCAGGGACCTCTAACTATTTTCACAACAAAATTGCCCTTGGAATAACAGGATTGGTGTTTGAACTTGATAGCAACAATTTATTAACAATAACCATAACTGCAGAGAGCGAAAGCTGTCAGGTAACCTTGACTGACAGCATACGCCCGCGCAATTTGCCCTGAGGTGTTGAGATGTTAAATGCAGCTAACTTGAAAAAAGCTTTAATCAAAAAACAGGACGGTATGGCTCTACCCCTGGTCCTGATTTTTTCTGCGGCACTGCTTGCCTTCGGCGCAGCGTTATTAAACTACAGTCTTAATGAAAGACTGATTGCCGGTTATTACATTCAGGATATAAAAAAGTATTACCTAGCAGAGTCTGGCCTGGAAGCTGGATATGCAGTACTGCAGGACAATTTTCACTTCCAGGGAACATTAAAGGGCGCACTTGACGAGGGAACCTTTACAGTTACATTTATTGATATAAGCTCTGATGCGCGGCTAATTTTGGCTGAAGGCCTTTTCGAAGATTATTCTCTGCAGTTAAAAGTGCTTGTCGAAAATGATCCTGAACAGGGTCCGGTAATTACTGAATGGCTTGGAGGGTGAAGCAATGAACCCATTAATTAAGAAACCATCGTATTCTCCCATCGGCCTGGATATAGGCAGTTCAATGTTTAAACTGCTTCAACTCCGGCAGCATCGGGGCAGCATTCTGGTATCAAAAGATTATCTCGGTAGAATACCTGATAATACCTTTGAGAACGGTTTACCCGCAAAACCAGATCTTCTGGCTGAAAAAATAAGTGACGTTGTCAAAACCAGGGGTTTCCAGGGCAGGAATGTCAATATCAGCCTTAATCCCCAGTCATTTTATTTTCGCACGGTCAGTTTGCCTCATTTATCAAAGGCTGAATTGAAAAAAGCAATGTTCTGGGAAGCAGCGCATAGTTTCCCCATTGCTGAGAATCAATTATTAATTGATTTTTGCCCTGCGAATAATGTCACCGGTAATTTGCAGGATACCCGCGAATATATTCTGGCAGCCACCTCTATCAGTACCGCAAATACCTATACCGGCATCGCCGAAAAAGCAGGATTATCCTGTTCTGCCCTGGAAATCGAACCTTTGTCTCTGTCACGGTCCCTCAAGCATTCCCTTGAGGTGCAGCAGAAGTCCGGCAATTCACCATTGATTCTTATCCATATGGGTTATTCCAGTACATTAGTGCTTGTTATAGGCGATAGTAGGCTACTGTTTTATCGCAGCATTAAAGCAGGTGCTCATAGCTTTTTAAAAGCGCTGCAGGATATTCATACCTGCAGTATCCGTGAAGCTGAAAAAATTCTCTTCAACCGGAAATCACCTGTTGATAAAAAACTGGTAACAATTGCCCAGCATCTTGCTGTAAAAATCGGGCAATCTTTAGAGATCTGGTTTGATGAAAGTGACCACCCCACAAAGGACCTGCAAAAGATTTACTTCTGCGGCGGGAGCGCTTTTGTGCCAACCCTGGCAGCTGAATTGAAGAGCTATTTTCGAATTAAAGGCAGCCTCTACCTTCCATTAGCCGGGGCAAGCTGTATTAACCATAAAGACACCAGCCTAAATCGGAGACGATGCTTTTTCCCTGTTGCTCTCGGGCTGGCATTACGGGGGTGGACTACCTGAACTACAATCTTGATCTGCGCAGCCCTGAATATAAGTCCAAACTAAATAATCATAAAATAAAACCATTTAAATTCATGGGTATAGTCCTGCTTCTGCTGCTGCCAATGATCATTTTCCAGGGTCTGGTGCTGTATCAAAATTACCTGGTGCAGCAGGCAAGCGAACTGGATAAAAATTTAACCATATTACGCCGGGATGCAGAGCCGTTGATTAATATGAGCAGGGAACTTGAGGATCTTGAAGCAAGAGCTCTTGTTGAACAGGAGTTAATACCGGTCAAAGAAAATTGGTCTGCAGGGTTAAAGTTAATCAGTAACATCGCACCACAAGGAATAACTATCAGCAGTATTGAGATAAGAAGCGGCGGCTCGGTCCAAATTTACGGAACCAGCGAAAATATGCAGGCGCCGGCACAATATAAATCTTCCCTTGCCAGGCACTCCGCCTTTAAAAGTGCTGAACTAAAAATGATTGCCATGAACCCGGACCAGCGTTATAACTTTCAAGTTGATGCCAGACTGCAGCAAGGAGATGATCCAGCAGGTGATGATCCAGAAAATGTTTCGGATTACTAAACGAGACAAGATGCTTCTACTGATTCTTTTCATAATACTGTATTCTTTTTTTACCTGGTATTTTAGCGGCAGCCCGGTTATCAGTGACTTTGATCAACCCTCCAGTAAACTTGCCGGCTTAAAGTATGAATACCACTACCTGATAAATATACTTGATCAACGCGAGACGATTGAAAAAGCGTGGCTGAGGG
>PXFD01000012.1 GCA_003564505.1 Syntrophomonadaceae bacterium | reverse complement strand
GAATGTAATGTACAGGAAGAATGGTATAAAACGTGAAGGGAGTCTTTTTGATGGCAAATAGAAAAGCTGATGTGGATAGAGCTCTTAAAGCCTTACAAGATCGACACATTGATGCTGAGTACGCAGATAATGCTGAGCAGGCCCGCGAAAAAGTGTCAACAATGGTTTCCAACAATTCTACCGTCGGTATAGGCGGTTCGATCACCGTCCAGGAGTTAGACCTGGAAAACCTGCTTTTAAATAAAGATTGCATTGTTTTCTGGCACTGGCATGGCACTAACCAGGAAGAGCAGGATGCTATTCGTCGAAAAGCCATGAATGCCGATTTTTATATTTGCAGTTCCAATGCCTTAACCCTTGATGGCAAGCTGGTTAATATAGATGGAACGGGCAACCGGGTTGGAGCAATGGTATTCGGCCCGCGCAGAGTCCTTATTATTGTTGGTATTAATAAGTTAACAGAAAATCTTCATACAGCTATAGAGCGTATCAAAACTAAAGCCTGCCCGCCTAATGCCAGGCGTTTAAAGAAGAAAACCCCCTGTGCGGAAACGGATCAATGCCCTGACTGCAGCTCACCTCATCGTATGTGCAACGTAACTACAATTATTGAGGGTAAACCCGGCAGTATAGATATGAGTGTGCTTATCGTAGGAGAAGAACTTGGCTATTAGTTGTAAACTTGGCCGTGTTTATAATAAGGGTTTTATAAAAAAGAACTCGAGCCTGCCCTTTACTGGTAGCTGCTAATATGATTCAATAATAATAAGAACCTGATTATTATGAGGAGGGGAGTTTTAAAGATGAAAGTACATCGAAGCATGATTCTTGGTCTTGGTTTCATTGGTATTATTGCTGTTATTTTTATTCTAGCGGGACCTTTATATGGATATCCTGTGCTGGTGCCAATAGGTTTCTCCTTCCTGGTTGCCATTGCTTTATTAGTATGGTCTGAATATTTACCGGAAAAAGAAAAAGAAAGTTAAAACTCGCATCTTCTATCCAAATATAAGGAAACAGATAAATGTCCCAGAAACTTAACCTACTAGTTGTTGCAGCAGTCGGCGGTTCAGTATTTGCCATGCACTTTGGCGGTTCCTGTATGCTCTGGCCGGTTACCTGGGGGCAGCAGAGCGGCAGTGCAGTTCTGATTACCTACCTTGGCATATTTATTTCCGCGATATTATTTCCCTGGCTGGCTTACCTGGCCGTGTCAAAAGAGGGAACCCTCTTTACCATCGCCTCGAAATCAGTGAATACAAAGTTTGCCCAGATCTTTGGTGGTCTGACGGTTTTGGTTCTTGGCCCCCTGTTTGCCATACCCCGGATGAGTGCGGCGGCCTGGGATGCCATCTGCCAGATTCTCGGTTTGGACCACTCACCCTTTCCAGCCCTGCTACTTTTTACCCTGGCTTATTACACGGCAGCCTTCTGGTTTCTCTATCGCCGCAGCCAGGTTATCGATAAGATTGCTAAATACCTGCTGCCTGTTTTGATTGTTACTATTGTGGCGGTAGTCACAAAAAGCCTGATTTCTCCTATGGCTGCCCGGGTTGCCCCTTTTTTCCCCGAACACCCTTTTACTTATGGATTTCTCCATGGTTACCAAACCATGGATTTACCTGCTGCCCTGATGTTTGCCACCCTGGTTATAGTAGGTTTAAAGGAAAGTCATAACTTAAAGGGGGATTCCTTAAACCGCTACCTGGTTCTGACCGCCGGTTTTGGCTTCCTGCTGCTCGGAACCAGCCATTTTACCCAGATGCTCGTCGGGGCATCTACAGGAGCTCTTTTTACCGATGTTTCCTACGCCCGTTTATATGCCACGATCATTTTGGAACTGTGGGGCCCGATCGGTGGAGCCATATTTAACGTGGCCCTTCTGTTTGCCGCCCTGACCTCCGCTGTTGGGCTTGGCGGGGGAACAGCGTCCTACTTTGAAGAAGCCTCCGGCGGCAGATTGCCCTACGTAGCCTGCACGGCAGTGACCCTTATCTTAAGCGGCCTGATCAGCATGATCGGCCTGGATGAGATTATCAGGCTTACCGCGCCGATTCTGGATATTATCTATCCGCCCGCTATCGTCATGGTCCTGTTTATAGTAATTGCACCTGGTTTAAAAGGTGCGAGGGCCGGCGCTGCGCTGGCGGCTTTCGGTTGGGGCTTATTTGAGGGGGCTTATGGTTATGCAGCCATGTTTGGAAACGAAGTGGGCCTGGGACTTCTGCGCAGTTGGTTTCCCGGTGCTGATGCGGGGTTTGGCTGGGTGCTCATTACGGTACTTGGTGCTATAATCGGGCAGCTTTTTAATAATAATAATAATAAAGTTGCTGGCAAGTGATAGTTGCCGGAGTTTAAGTAATGATGTATAATATGATGTATAATAACAGGTAAGGTGATTAGTATGAGTGAATTAATCCGGAAGCAGCTTTATATAACAAAGCAGCAGGAGCAGCTTTTGAAAAAGAAAGCTGCCACTTATAATATTTCAGAAGCTGAAATCGTTAGAGAAGCGCTTGACAGCCATACATCGGCAGTCAGTTACCCAAGAAAATTCCAGGAAAAATGGTTAGAGGAGCGTAAGTTTATCGAAGAAAAAAGAAATGGCAGCAAGAACGATTTACCTATAAAGAGATGGAAAAGAGACGAACTCTATGACAGGTAAAGTCTTTATTGATACTAGCATTTTGGTTTATGCTTATGATATGTCCGAACCCGATAAACAAGAAAAAGCTCTTTCTTACCTGGATCAATTGATTTCACTTGATCAGGGAGTTATAAGTGCTCAAGTTTTATCTGAGTTTTTTGTCACTGTTACCAGGAAAATTCCTGACACGATGAACACAAATCAAGCAGAAGAAAGGATCAAAAATTTTTGCCAGATATGGCCGGTTTTAAAGCTAAATGAAATGATAGTAATGGAAGCGGTCAGGGGTGTACAGGACCACTGTTTCTCATACTGGGATTCATTGATCTGGGCTACTGCACGCCTAAACCAGGTGGCCATAATTGCCAGTGAAGATTATTCCTCTGGCAGCTATATAGAAGGAATTAGATTTTTCAATCCGATAGCATGAAAACAGATAACAGCTGAATATCACTAAGATTGCCTGATCCGGCTCAACCTGTACTTAACTTTCCCGTCAGGGCAGTATACCTCGTAATAACCGCGCCCTTTCTCCCAGGGCGGCACTTCATCTGAAAAGCGCATAGCTGTGACCAGTGGAAAAAGTGCAGCAAAGGATTTTGCACACATGCCTTCCGGTTCTGGTGTTTTAACACCAATTATATAAGCCTGATCAATTTCTACTTGCGCGCCACCGGTACAGTGTTGCTCTCCGTCTACTGAAAGAACTTCACATTTAATCTGGTAGCTCATTTCGTTGAACCTCCAAGCTTTTAATGATATTAAAAAGTCTTGGCAGCTGACCTGAATAGGCATCTTAATGAAAGGTGTCAAACACCGGGCGTTAACTTTTTTACTTATTTGCTCAATCACTATATTTTTTAAGGCAATAGATGCTGCAGCTTAAGTAAATATAATCTTTTACTTTAAATCATCAACAAAACTGCCGATCCGTCTTAGTCCTTCCACGATATTATCTATAGAAGTAGCGAAAGAGAGGCGGATATAATTTGGCGCCCCGAAACCGGTTCCGGGTACTACGGCCACCTTCTGGTTTTCCAGCAACAGGGAAGAGAAGTCATCACTGCTGCTAATGCTTGTTCCATTAAAAGTCTTGCCAATGGTTTCCTTTATACTGACAAACAT
>PXFD01000129.1 GCA_003564505.1 Syntrophomonadaceae bacterium | reverse complement strand
CTTTCAATGTTAACTATACCCTTCCTGCCAAGATAAGTCGAAGCCGTAATCCTTGAAGGCCTGCCAAAGCGGTAGTCTCCCTGGTCAATTACCGAAAGTGCGTTAACCTGGCCAACTTTCTCGCCTTCCAGGTCCAATAAAATATCTCCTTCTTTAACGGCTTCAACTACTTTTTGCTCATACTTGTTAGAGCGATAAATCATTTCTTCAAGGGCCTTATCAACCTGTTCACGGCCGACAACCTTTACCCCCTCCAGTTCGGCCCAGGTGTCTGCTTCAAAAAGCAGATCCACAATCTCGGTGAAGCGTGTGCTCAACTTATCTTGCTTTTCAGTCAAACGGGTGCTGTATTCAACAATCTCAGATACAGCATCACGATCAAAATGGCGCAGCCCCTGCTTATTGCAGTGGAAGGATATAAATCCTGCCATTTTGCTAACGTTATCTTCAACCCTGTCCATCTCAACATCAAAGTCTGATTTTATCTTAAAGAGTTTGCGAAAATCTTCATCATAGTGATAAAGGATCTGGTATATTAAAGGGTTGCCGATCATAATAACCTTAATATTCAGGGGAATCGGCTGCGGCCGCAGGGTAGACATCGCAACCAGGCCAAAATGCTCACTAATATTTTCGATCCTGATCTCATTTGTTCTGAGAACACGCTTCAATACTTCCCATGACTGCAAGCTCGTCAAAACATCCCTGGCCTGCAGGATCAGGTAGCCACCATTGGCACGGTGCAGGGACCCGGGTTTAATCATGGAAAAGTCGGTTACTACCATCCCGAACCGGTTTTCATATTCTACCCGCCCCAGCAGGTTATAATAAGAAGGGTTAGTCTCATAAATCATCGGAGCCCCTTCAGTATCCTTGTTATCTACCAGAAGGTTAACTGTATAACGCATATCGGTCTGCTCCTGGCCCTGCTGTTTACGCAGCCAGTTCATCGGATTCTGCATATCTTCCTCGTCTCCCCTGAAATCGGAGAGATTGGAAAGAACGTCTTCCTGAAAAGCCTGCAGGTAATCTTTGATCGCCTGGTAGCTCTCATACTTCTCCATTAGCTCATTGAAAAGGTGGCCAATCGCAGATAATCCCACTTTGTGATCGAGCTCTTTTAACTTCTCTTTCATCTCTTTTTCAACCCGCTGAATGCGGCGCATTATATCCATCGCTTTAAGCTGAACTTCGGAAGATTTCTTTTCCATTTCGTCTTTATCTTCCTGGCTCAGCTTTGCATAGTCTTCCTCACTGATCTGTTCCCCTTCCTGCAGGGGAATAGTCACAAAACCGGAACTTGTTCTTTTTAAAGCAAATCCTTTTTCCTGGGCTGCTTTATTTAGCTCATCAAGCAGTTCAGCCCTGGCATCCTGGAATTCTTTAACTACAACCGCTTTCTGTTTTTCATAATCATCGCCATCAAAAGCCTTGGGAATGGTCTCCTTTAAATCTTCAAGCAGCTCCTCAATATCACGGCAAAAGTCATGACCTTCCCCTGCAGTAAGATTTAAGGCAATTGGTTCCCCCGGGTTTTCAAAGTTATAGACATAGACCCAGTCATCCGGAACCGGTTCTTTTGCCGATAATTTTTGGATGATTGACTGGGCATAACTGGATTTTCCGGTTCCAGTCAAACCGGTCATGAATATATTGTAGCCAGGGCGTTTAATACGCAGGCCAAATTCTGTCGCTTTCACCGCCCTATCCTGACCAACCATTTCTTCAAGCGGAGGAACCTCTGCTGTCGTTTTGAAATCTTTTGCTCTGATCTTACAGGAAATACGCAAGTCTTTTTCTTTCAATTTTACCCAGCTCATATTCTATAATTCTCCCCCTTCTTTGTAATACGGGCACAGACCGGTTAAAAAGCAAGCTTCACAATTAGGCTTGCGGGCATGACAGGTTGTCCGGCCGTGAGCAATTAGACGGTGGTGGCTATCGCTCCAGTGCTCTCGTGGTATAACCTTTTTAAGCTGCTCTTCAACCAGCTCAACCGTCGTTTCATCAGCCAGGCCCAGTCTTCTTGAGACACGAAAAACGTGAGTATCAACTGCAAGGGCTGGCTGGCCAAAAGCGCTGCTGATTATCACGTTTGCCGTTTTTCGGCCTACTCCCGGAAGTCTGACCAGTTGATCAAAGTTTTCCGGGATCATGCCATTATGTTCTTCCACAATTATCCTGGCAGCCGCAATCAATGATCTGCTCTTCTGGCGATACAAACCGCAGCTTTTTACATACCTTTCAAGTTGTACCGGCTCCAACTCAGACAAAGTGTAAATATCAGGCGCTGCCTTAAAAAGCTCACTGGTAATCCGGTTAACCTGCTGATCAGTTGTCTGGGCAGATAGAACTGTTGCTACGAACAGCTGGTAAGGGCTTTTAAAAACCAGGCCGCTTTTAACTTCTGGATAATGGGCTACCAGTAGCTCCAAGATTGCCTTAACTTTAAATTCAGATTTATTCTTTAACTCAGTTTTTGACATAACATATTATAGATCGCAATACAAACCAGGTAAAGTACAAGTATTATTCACACAGCAACTTAGTTTCTTTCTTGCTTTACTGGCTTGGCTTTCTAAAAAGACTGATTTCTAAATATATTGCTAGTCTGCCTGCATTATATACCTGTGCTCGCTGATCACTTAGATATATTATTATTGCATCCATTAAGCATTTAATATCATCATTACGGACATGAAGGTGTCAGATACCATTTTAGCTTAGATATTGTTTTTATTTGTTTATTATGACAACCGAGTTCGCCGCCATTTCTTCAATATCAGCTTGCCTGTATCCATGGTTTTCGAGGATCTCCCTGGTATGTTCGCCATGCTGTGGTGGACCATAGCGCACCTGGCCTCTCCGGCCGGAAAACAAAATTGGAAAGCCTGGTATAATTTCGATCTCTCCTGTACCTGTTGCAGCTTTTATCCAGTAGCTGCCATCGTGGTTAAGCGGATGTTCAACTGCTTCTTCCAGGGATAAAACCGGCTCACAGCAGGCATCAACCACGCTAAATATTTCAACCCACTCTGATCTCGTTTTCTTTTTAAAGAGCCTGCTGACTTCTTCAATCAGGGCATTGCGCTTTTCCCGATCATACTGCAGCACCGACCACTCCTGGTGACCTACAGCTTCACAAAATCTCTGCCAGAAAACAGGTTCCATCGCCGCCAGGCTCATGTATTTTCCGTCAGCTGTCTCATAAAGGTTATAGCAGGCATAAGCACCGCTGATCTGCCCACTGCCCCGCCTGGCTGTATCTTCACCACTATTTAATGTAGCTGCTGCCAGGGTCAATGTGGGCAGAAGCCCCCTGGTCATTGCCAGATCAACATAGCTGCCTTTACCGGTTCTTTCCCGTTGATATAGAGCCATCAGGATGCCACTTAAAGTCATCATTGTTCCCCCTATGACATCAGCAATTTGAACCGCCGGCACCAGCGGAGAACCGTCTTTTTCTGCGCTCAAATCAAGCAAACCTGAAAGGGCCTGGTAATTCAAATCATGGCCGGCTTTTTCCCTGTAAATTGATTCCTGACCATATCCCGACACGGATGCATAGACCAGGCTTTTATTGATTTTTTCAAGCTCCCTGAAATCAAGACCAAGGCGTTCCATAGCGCCCGGCCTGAAACCTTCGATAACAACATCAGCTTTTTTTGCCAATTCCCTGATTATTTCCCGGCCTTGCTCAGCTTTCAAGTCAATCGCTATACTTTTCTTGTTGCGGTTTAACTGGCGATAAAAAGCACCGCTGCCATCAAAAAAACGGCCGACGAACCTGGTCG
>PXFD01000144.1 GCA_003564505.1 Syntrophomonadaceae bacterium | reverse complement strand
CTGCACCGGCAACCAGCGAAGCAGCACCTCCTATTCCAAAAATACCGAATCCTGAAGTTAGAATCTCAGCGGCAATCAAACCGACTCCCAGCAATAGCAGAACCACCCCCGTTGTATTGGTATCAAACAAACCGATACCATAGATACCGAGAACTAAAAGGATTACTCCACTAACCTCGGGTACTATTGTTCCGGGTGCGCTTAAGCCAAAATAGATACCGAGAACACCGAGCATCAAGACCAGAAAAGAAATTTGCGGATCACTTAGCCAGTTCTGAAGTCTTTCCCTGACCGTCATGTCATCGCGGACCAGAGGTGCATTTTCCGTATTAAGATTATAGGTAAAGCCCTGCTTTTCCACTTCCAGCCCATCGATAGCACTCAGTAATTCATCTGTATTGGCGGCAAGGTATTCTATAACACCTTCATCAAGGGCTTCCCTGGCACTCAGGGTTAAGTTTTCTGTTACAAATTTTTCAGCGATATCTTCAGGTCTACCCTTTTCCCTCGCTACGCTGCGCAGGTGTGATGCATAAAAAGTTATAGTTTTTTCATCTGCTTCAGAGGCGCCTTCAGGGGATATGGCAACCGGCATGGCAGCTCCTACAGTTGTTCCGGGCGCCATGGCAGCAATATCAGAAGCAATGATTATAAATGCACCTGCTGAACCGGCTATTGCTCCTGATGGAGCGACCAGCACAGCAACCGGAATCGGGGCATTTAAAAATAGTTCGTTAATTTCCATGGTTGCGTCAACCAGGCCGCCGGGGGTATTCATAACCAGCAAAAATAGCTGGGCGTCAGCTTCGAGAGCTGACTGAACCTGGCGCTTCAAATAATTTTTCTGTCCGGTGGTAATAGCCCCATCCAACTCAACAACATGAACCGGCCTCGGTTCTACTTCTTCTGCACCAACAGTGCCTGTAAAGGAAAGTACAATCGCTAAAATTATTATTATAGTTATTATATGTTTTAAGTTAAAATATTTTTTCATGGCTATCTCTTGTCCTTTGCTTAAATTTAAGTACACTTAATATATACTAATTATATAATATTTCCTGTCATAATTAAAGAGCATTGACCAAAAAGATATAATTGTTTATAATATAACCATCTTAGTTATATTTAATGAGGTATACCGATGATTACTAGAAAAGCTGAATACGCAATTATTATACTGACCGAACTTGCATCGCATCCGAAAGGAACAGTTATAACCAGTAAAAAGATTGCTGAAAAGCGAGCTATTCCTGCAAACCTTGTTGTGCAACTCCTTGCTGCCACCAGGGCAGCTGGTTGGACTTATGGAACCAGGGGTCCGTCCGGAGGAATAAAACTGACTGTAGATCCGGCTGAAATTAACATGCGCCAGGTGATTGAAGCGGTTGACGGACCGATCGGTATCACCCGCTGTCTCTTCAGCGATAAACCCTGCAGGGACAAAACACACTGTTCACTGCGCGGGGTGTGGTCTGAAGCCCAGGGGAAAATGCTTTCGGTACTTGAAGATGTATCAATTGAGGATTTGGCCTATGCTGCTGAAAGCGACTGCTAAAACAAACGCTGCTAAAAGTGCTCACTTTATTGACATTTGTTGCACTTCTGGCAGCGTTAATGCTTTGTAATTACAAATGGGCTTATTGTTTAATGCTTCCGTCTACACCGACAATAATCTCCTCGAGAGGTGTATCTACACCGGCTTCCTGCAGTGCTGATTTAACCAGCTTTGACATCCCGAAACAACAGCCAACTTCCATGTGAACCAGGGTGATACTCTTCAAGTCATTTTGCTTGAAAATTTCCACCAACTTTTTATGGTAAGCATCTACATCATCAAGTTTTGGGCAGCCAATCAGCAAGGA
The DNA here is from genome assembly GCA_003564505.1 of Syntrophomonadaceae bacterium. Next base: position 1,949 of record PXFD01000144.1, on the reverse strand, counting down.
ACGTTCTGCCAGGAAAGCCCGGTGAAAGTCAGCATATGCAAAAGGTACGCAATCAGCAGCAATCAACAGGTCTGCATTTTTAAGAAACCGGGCCTGGGGATTTACAAGGTGTAACTGTACCGGCCAGTGAGCTAACTCAGGTTCAGGTGCATTAACATCGGCTGTTGCAGCCCCCTCTGCTTTATTCTGTTCATGTCCTTTTTCTTGCACTGCAAGTTTTTTTTCCAGGCTTCCACCGCAACAGGATACCATGTTTTCTACCGGTAATTCTTCTTCGGTCTTCTCAACATTTTGCTGGATGTTTTTCAAGTGTTCTTCTACCGCCTTTTCATCAAAAGGTTCAGCTTCCCGTTCGATTAATTCTATTGCATCCTGGGGACACTCACCAAGACAGTTCCCAAGACCATCGCAATAGATATCCTTGACTAATCGAGCCTTACCATCCACTATTTGCAGGGCTCCTTCTTCACAGGAGGGAATGCACAATCCGCAGCCATCACACTTATCTTCATCAATTTTTATTATCTTGCGCACAACTTTATTCACTTTAATAAACCTCCATTCGCAACTTATCTTATAATAATCGCGATTTTATTGATCAGACATTGCTGTTACAGCTGAAGACAGCTTTTCTACCAGCTTCAGGACTTCTTGGTTAATATCCTCTTCATCTTGCTTCTGATCGCTATGATTATCGAGCGCTTTAATAATAGATTTTATTTCTTTGACTGCCTTCTGCGGCAGGGTATGCTCTTCATTAATACGATCGATGAAATCAAAGCCGGAATCAATAAGGTTTTCTTTTCTTAAAAAGACTGTAATAAGTGAAGCTATAACCGGCAGCATATCTATTCCTTCCTTTTCACACTCCTCTTCGGCCTGCTTGATTAACTTTTTCAGTTGTTCTTTTTTTTCTGGAAGATTAACTGCCTGTTTTTCAGCTTCACCTTCAAGTATTGCCCTGATTGATTTAGATTTCATGCCCCTGGCACCCGGACCGAGACACTGTTCTGCGTAAGCACAGTATTCAGCACAGCCCATATCAAAACGTGGATTAGCCATCCTGTTTTTGCAGTTTGGACAGCGCAACCTGATATCTGTTTTAAAGAATTCTACCGGTTCACCACATTTAGGGCAATTTTCTTCATATACGTCATCTGCTGTCCAATAGCGCATATCCTGACCCGGGCATTTTGTTCCAATCATTTCTGGCACCACCTTTATTACTAACTAACTTGGTTATATTTATAATAACATATTCCTATCCGTTGTGCAAGAAAAAAAGCAGCAAATATTTGCCGCTTTTTTCAGTGCTTTTATAATTATTTTTAATTGCCCAGTCTATATTGCTATGCTCACTTCAGCCTTCTTAAAAAATCTGAAGTGAGCATAAATTGCAGGCATGGAAATGCCCGAGAAGCTAAATTATTATTTATGCATCATAGAGGCTGTCTTCTATCGAAATATGGTATGTGCATATTTCTTCATCTTTAAAAAATAAATTCATCTCTCTTTCAGCGCTTTCCAGCGAATCTGAACCGTGCACAATGTTTTTACCCATAAACACGGCCAGGTCTCCTCGTATAGTACCGGGTGCAGCTTTGCGAGGGTCAGTTGCGCCGATTAAGGTTCTAACCATATCAACCGCATCGTCGCCTTCCCAGAGCATTGCCACGACAGGAGCAGAAGTAATAAAGTCAATCAGTCCGTCATAAAATGGTTTCCCCTTATGCTCTCCGTAATGCTCTGCAGCAAGTTCGGGGTTAATTTGCATCATTTTCATTGCCACCAACTTAAGCCCCTTTTGTTCAAGGCGGCTGACAACATTGCCCACCAGGCCCCGCTGCACTCCATCAGGCTTTACCATTAAGAATGTTTGTTCCCTTTCTTCCATATCCATTCCTCCTCGTTTGCAATATATTAAATTTAATAGACTGTCAGTATATTAT
>PXFD01000127.1 GCA_003564505.1 Syntrophomonadaceae bacterium | reverse complement strand
TTATTATAATCCTTTGCAGGAAGCGTTCCGCCCATCATTAGCAGGTCAAGCATCTCACTCCCCTTAACGAGCGGTGGCGATGATTTCCGCAGGTTATTTAGACGGCGTATTAATGCACGATTTTCATTAAACAGGGAGATACTTTCTTTTAGTTTTTCTTTGGTTACTTTATTATCAGTGAATTTCTCCAGGCTTTCCTGGAAGAAACCCAGCTCACGTTCAAAAAAGTCCCTGCCCCAGGGGCTAACCTGGTGCGGCACATTGAACATATATGAATAAGGCAGGGGGTGATAATAAGTCCAGATCCCATACAGGCGTTGAACCATATCGCAGCTGTGCGAAATGACCAACCCGTCTAAAAAGTCAAATTCTTCCCTGGCGGCACGGGCCAGGATATTTCTGACATAAGTACAGCCGTAAGGTTCAACATAAGCATCTGCATCGGAGTTATCAGTTCCCGGAGTACCGGTAATCCTGTATGGAAGGGCTCCGGATGCACTGATTATTTCCGGTGGGGCAAAACAGCAAAGGTAGCCGATTACAGGTAAGCCGCTTTCTTTTTTAAACTGCCGGATCTGCTGTTCATTTTCCCTCACTTAAATTACCTCCCCCTGCTGCTTTATCCATACTCTCCAGGAATGCATGCAGCCTGGTTTTTATCTGGGCATCTGACCAGAGTCGCGGGTCTGCCATGTCGCTCTCAAATATAAGGGCAGGCACTCCCATTTCAGAGAGCCTGTTTTTTGTATGAACTTCTCCAAAAGAAACAGCTCTGCAAGAGCGGGTCAGGTGCATTAAAGCGCCGGTCAGGCTGTATTCTTCAACCAGTTCATCCAGCAAACTGCTTCCCGAAAAACCGCCAAACACGGCAGGGTTGCACAATTCGGGCATTGTTTCTGCACCGTAATCATGCATTTTCAGGGCCCGCTGCCATGTTCGTCTGACAATAGCTTCAAGAGGGTCGCTCAAATCAACCTCAAAGTGATCTCCCACGTTGTAGGTTGATTCGTAAGCAACAACAACTCCAAAGGATTCAAGATAGTTAAATATCCCCATGTTAAACCACGGCGGTAGGCCAAACCAGAGCAGGCGATACTTTTCATCTTCAACTATACCGATACCGCGATCAACCCTGTCTTTTACTTCTTCGTACATTTCTTTATAGAAGTCAACTGCTTCCTGGTCACCAACCAGGTACATCTGGGGTATTATTGAATGGAAATAGTCTGTCGAACCCATCGGGCAGGGTTTAGCCTTGCGCAGGGCCAGGGTGTCACGCCAGTAAGCAAGTGCTTTATGCGAAAGTTCAAGTGTTTCCCTGAGCAGGTCAAGATCGAGTTTTTTACCGGTATGTTTTTCCAGGAACTCGATCTGTCCCGCAAGGTCTTCGCGCAGCAGGGTCAGGTAATGATTCTCTATTCTCGGGTCCCGTGGATCTATATCCCAGGGCGGTGCCAGGGGGTCACTGCTGTAAACTGGAACATCGAAAAAACGGGTGGCGATTGACTGGAACCACTTCCAGCGCGGTTCGCAGATAAAGCCGGAACCCAGCATCATCGACGGTGTGCCCATCCCCCCGGGCAGTGGACAATCTTCAGGTGGTTCTCCCTTATCTTTGGTCAACTTGCAGTAACCCATGGTATTGGTTACATAGGAGCATAGTTCCTGGGAATAGCCGTCACCTTCTGCTACTTCAATAAATTTAGGAGCAACAAGCCTGCTGGCACACATGGTTCCGAAATTTTCCGGCCACTCAAAAAGCAGATCGAATGCTTTCAATAATTCCGGCGGCACTCCGACCATACACCAGGCCAGTGGTTCGTTTCCACTGAAACGTCGTTCCATCTGGCGCATAAAAAAACGGGGCAGCATCTCTTTCATTTTGCGGGTTGTTTCCAGATGCCTTTTAGCCCTGCTCATTTCACTTTGACTCATCATTAAACCCCCTTGTTAGAACCTGCTCCTAATAATTCTTTAATCACAGCATCAGTTCCTGCTCAATTATTTTTAGGCATTGTTAATAGCTCTTCAGCAGAACAAATTTATTACCCTTTGGTTTGACAGTGGTGACCTGACGTGCTAACTTAAGTATATTCGTAATTGCATAGCAAGCAGCCGCAATTGAATATGGTTGAGAAGTTATGTATATTTAAAACTTAAAAGGAGCGAAAATCATGAAAAAGTTGAAGCTCGGCCTGCCTGCCGGCAGCCTGCAAAACACTACCCTGGATATGTTTAAAAAGGCAGGCTATAATATTCAAATCGGAGATCGTTCATATTATCCCTACATAGACGATGAGGAAATTGACTGTGTCCTGATGCGTGCCCAGGAGATTCCAAAATATGTGGAAGATCAGGTCCTCGATGTCGGACTGACCGGTAAGGATTGGATTAACGAAACAGCGGCCGATGTCAGGGAGCTGACCGATCTGCATTACTCAAAAAGGGGCCTCAGGCCAGTCCGACTGGTTTTAGCGGTGCCCCAGGATTCTGGCATACAGAAAGCGGAAGATCTTGAAGGCAAGCGTATTGCCACTGAACTGGTTGAAAGCACCAAACGTTACCTGGAAGAAAAAGGTGTCAATGCTTCAGTTTCCTTTTCATGGGGTGCAACCGAAGTTAAACCGCCTCTCCTGGCAGATGCGATTGCTGAATTAACAGAAACAGGGCGCTCTCTTAAAGCAAATCAGCTGAGAATAATTGAAACAATCCTTGTTTCAACTCCCAGGGTTATTATGAATCATCAGAGTTACGATGATCCCTGGAAGAAGAAAAAAGTGGAGAGAATGATCACTCTCTTACAGGGAGCGCTGCTGGCGGAGCAAAAAGTTATGTTGAAAATGAATGTCCACAGCAGCAATCTTGAGCGGGTAGTGGATCTCCTCCCCGCACTTCGTAAGCCGACAATATCCAATCTCTGTGCTGACGAATGGGTAGCCGTTGAAACTGTTGTTGATGAGAAGAAGGTAAGATCTTTGATCTGTGAACTACAGGATGCCGGGGCAGAAGGGATCCTTGAATTTCCTATGAATAAGATAATTCCTTAATGTAAGGGAAAATAAGAGGGGTGAAAGTAATGGAGAAAGATAAAAATCCTGCCGGTGAGCGTCTGCAGGAGCTGGCTAAACCACAACTGCTGCTGGGAGTTATTGCCGTCCTTGTGGTGGCAGTAATTATTTTAGCCGTATTGTTAATTCAGCAGCCTTCAGCAGAACCTGCAGTGGAGCAGGGTGAAGTAGTTGCAACCGTAAACGGAGAAGAAATAAACCGCGATGAGCTTTTTGAAGCGATGTATGCCCAGGGTGGCCGGGAAGTCCTTGATCAGGTTATAACCAGGAAGTTGATTACACAGCTGGCAGAAGATAAAGGAATTTCTGTCAGTGAAGATGAGCTTGAAGAGGAAATACAGAACATTATTGATGAAAGCTTCCAGGGTGCTGAAGAACAGTTTGAGATGATTCTTGAGCAGTATGGGATCAGCATGGAAGCTTTTCGCGAAGATGCCCGTCTCAACCTGCTGGTTCGTAAACTGGCCATGGAAGAGATAGATATTTCAGAGGAAGCAGCAGAACAGTTTTTTGAAGAAAACCGTCATCTCTTCGATACTGAAGAAGAAGTAGAGGCCAGGCATATCCTTGTTGAAAGCCGGGAGGAAGCAGTTGAAGTAATGGCCCTGCTTGACGAAGGTGAAGATTTTGCCGATTTAGCTGCGGAGTATTCCACAGATGCCTCTAATAAGGATGATGGTGGAGACCTTGGGTTTTTCGGTCGTGGAATGATGGTTGATGAATTTGAGGAAGCTGCGTTTTCACTTGAAACAGGTGAAGTCGGTGGACCTGTGGA
>PXFD01000060.1 GCA_003564505.1 Syntrophomonadaceae bacterium | reverse complement strand
TCAAACCGATCCCGTTAGTGGGTACGCCGACTAAAATATAATCAGTAGATTTCTTTTGCCTGGCAGCCTGCGCCAGGCTGCGTAACATAGAAATTGGGTAAATATATCAGGGCTTTAGCCGCTTGCTCAAGGATGCGGTGTTTGAGCTCCGGCAGTCCTGCTTCTTCCACCAGGGCAATGACACAACCCCCGAAGCCGGCTCCGGTCATCCGCGCACCCCAGACTCCCGGGGTTGCCCAGGCAGTTTCAGCCAGCAGGTCCAGTTCCCTGCAGCTTACTTCGTATAGATCGCGCAAGCCTGTATGAGAATCGATCATTAACTGCCCCACCTTACTTAGATCACCGGCTCGAAAGGCCTTGACTGTATCAATAACCCGCTGATTTTCTTCCACCACAAAACGGCTGCGCCGGTAAAGCACATCAGTTAGGAAAGACCGGGCACTTTCAATTTCAATGCAGCTGACATCCCGCAGAGATGACTTCTTTTGCCCCATTTTCCGGTTAATTAAGGTTAGAGCTTCCCTGCACTCTTCCCGCCGCCGGTTATACTCTGTACTGCTCAAGCTTCTTTTAACCCTGCTGTCGATAATGGCAAGGACCTGTCCGGATAAATTCAGAGGAATATGTTCATGATCCAGGGAGCGGCAGTCGATAAAAATAGCATGACCGGTAATGGCCAGGGCAGAGGCAAATTGATCCATAATCCCGCACTGCACTCCAACGTATCTATTTTCTGCTTTTTGCGATAGCAGGGCCAACTTTAGCGCTTCAACCTCCAGCCTGTTCAGTTTAGAAATAGCTGCGGCAGTAGCTACTTCCAGGGCTGCTGACGAACTTAAGCCCGAACCAATCGGAATATCCCCATAGAAAACTAAGTCAGCACCTTTTACCTGGTACCCATCTTCAAGGAAAGCCCAAAATACCCCAGCCGGATAATTCCACCACTGCTTCCCATCACCTGGCTTAAGTTCACTTAATGACAAGGAGACTTCTTCGCCCAGGTCAACAGCCTTGATCCTGATCAGATCATCGCTGCGCAGCACCGCTTTCATGGTAATACCCATTTCAGTAGCCAGGGGCAAAACAAATCCTTCATTGTAGTCTGTATGTTCTCCGATCAGGTTAACCCGGCCCGGAGCAAACACCTTAATTCGCAATTTTTATCACACCACTTAAGCTTAAATAATCGATACGGCCCTATTTTCCCAAAACAGCACGATCTTCTTCACCTTTTAAGTGGGCTGATTCGGCAAGTACTTTCTTTTCATTATAGAGGTATAGGAAGACCAGGCTCAGCAGGCAAAAACCAACCCCGGCAAAAGCAGTGAGCCTGATTCCCAGGTCATCACCAATATCCCTGCCAAAGACCAGGAGCGAAGTAAAAACCAGCATGGCAATCATCTGTCCCAGCTTCATCATGAAGTTTCGGGCGCCGAAAAAAATTGCCTCCCGGTGGCTACCTGTCCGTAGAGAATCATTTTCGGCAATGTCTGCCACTATGGCATTGGGCAGGATACCATAAGCAGCCAGCGGAAAGAAGGCCAGGGCTACCAGCAGGTAACCCTGCACTGGAAGGGTCAGGGGAATCCAGTCCTGCCCTGACTGTGAAGTAAGTAAAAGCGACATGGCAAAAAGAACCAGCGAAAAAATCAGAACCGGTTTTTTCCCGACCCGTTTTGCTACCAGGTTAACCAATGGGTAACAGATAAAGGATCCTCCCATCAACAGGATAAAGAGGAAAGAATAAAAGTCCTCCGGCTGGCGCAGCAGTACAGTAACATAATAAATCAAACCTGTCTGGAGCAGGGTCATGAAAACCCAGTAAATCAGATCGGACACTGCAAAAATAACAAATTGACGGTTGCTAAAGGTAAGCTTAAGAGATTCTTTCAAGGGAACCGAGGTGGGCACCCCAGAACTATACTTGTTCTCATCAACCAGGAACACGGGAATATAAAGAAGAACCAGAGCCAGCAGACCAAGCGCTCCAAATGTAATTTGCACTGCTTCTACCCGCGATATGGCAAGTGCATCTTCGAAAATTCCAAATAGAATTGGGGCCTGGGCTGCTACAACCATCCCCATGAAGTAGGTTACAGAAATATAAGTGCAGAGGTTTAACCTTTCCTGCGGATTATGGCCAAGTTCTGCTATTAAAGCCGTATAAGGAACGTTATATGCAGTAAAGGCAATATAGAATAAAAGCACAGTTACAGTAAGCCAGGCCAGGTTTGTCGGGCTGGAGCTATCATTGGGTGGAAAGAAAACAAGGAACATGAGAATGACCATGGGCAGACCGCTTATAGCCATGAAGGCAATGCGCCTGCCGATCCGTGCAGTAGAACGATCGGACAGGCTGGCGATCCAGGGATCGGTAACGGCATCTAAAAAGCGCCCTCCCATGGTGATTAGCCCGATAACAGAAATAAAGCCTAAAAAATAATATTCAGGAATAAGCCGGGGCAGCTGCGCCCCACCCGGGGGCAGGTAAAAATAGACCAGGTAGTTGATAATAATCCCGATTACTAAAGCCCACCCGAATTGTCCAACAGCATATGCTATAGCCCTGTTTAAAGGCAAAGATGGTTTCATAAACGTCCTCCTTGATCATAATTAAACAACTTTAGTCTAAACAACAGGCAAAGCATACAGATAGTTTACACCAGATCAGCTGCGAATACGATACAAAAACTAGAATATATGCAAATTAATAAGGAAATAAGTGCAATAGCATTTGTAACAAACTCCGACTTGTGTTATACTTTATGTATAATGGAAACTAGCGAGAATCCCCAAAAAGAAAGTCCCATGTTGAAAAATAAATATTTTTGGTGATTGTACAGCTGCTGATTACAAAAAATCGGCTGCTGCTTAAGTGATCCCACTTACTCTATTTTGCATGCAGCCGAAATATGAAAGGGAAGTGTTATTTATCTGTGGAATAGCAGGAATGTGGAATGGAGTTAACCAGGAAGAACTACGCTCAATGTTGAATGTTATGGTGCACCGTGGTCCGGATGCAGCCGGGGAATTGGAGTTTGAAAATGTGCCCGGTATGTTTGGCCACCGCCGCCTGAGTATAATGGATCCCGAAGGCGGTAACCAGCCAATCAATAATGAAGATGAAACTATGTCAATCATCGCCAACGGTGAAATCTATAATTTTCCCAAACTCTACAAGTCATTATCAGAGACTCATAACATCAGGACTACCAGCGATACTGAAACAGTGCTGCACCTTTATGAAGATATCGGTCCAAAGCTGGTTGACAAACTGGAAGGCATGTATGCTTTTGCCATAGCTGATGGTGAAAACCTCTTCGTGGCCAGGGATTCGATCGGCATCAAGCCGCTTTACTATACTGAAACTGAAAAAGGCTTTTCTTTTGCTTCCGAGCTAAAGCCCCTGGCGGCATTATCAAATGATGTTCATGAATTTCCACCGGGGACTTACTATGATTCCCGCAGCGGTTTCAAGCAATTCTATTCAGTACCGAACATCGCCGTCGAAGATGAGCCGCTTGATGTTTTAACAACCAAACTGCGCAGAACCCTGGAAAGAGTTGTGGAATCGCACTTGATGAGCGATGTTCCGCTTGGTGTTTTTCTTTCGGGCGGACTGGACAGCAGCATTACCACTGCCCTTTCCAGGCAAATAATTGGCAAACCGATCCACTCTTTCTCAGTCGGTGTCGAAGGCAGTCCAGATCTTGAAGCGGCCAGGATGCTCAGCCGTTATCTCGATACAATCCATCATGAGCACCTGATAACTGTTAATGAAGTAATGGAAAAGCTGCCCGAGATTATTTACTATCTTGAATCATATGACCAGGACCTGGTCCGCAG
>PXFD01000020.1 GCA_003564505.1 Syntrophomonadaceae bacterium | reverse complement strand
CATACTGTTGAAGGTGATGAGGCAATAGTTCACACCATTAACACGCATCCTGATCCAGATCTTTTTTCTGAAATGCTTATGGATAGGATATTGGAAATAATGTTCAGTGGAGAAGTGGACATGGAAAATATCACTGAAGAAGAAGGTATGGAGTTGATGGTAGAGGTCCTCAGGGAAGTCTATCCTGAAGTTGAAAAAGTAGAAACAGAAGTAGATGTGCCCATGATTAAAGAAGATGGTCAGTGGAAGATCGCCGGAGAGGTTATTTCTGATTATACAATAGACCTGGACATGTAACTGTCCTGCTTTTCCACTTAAAAGTGATTAATTAATAACTGAGCCTGTCCCCTGGGTTGCCCTCGGACAGGCTCAGTTGTTTATTTTAGCTTTCGTATTCGGCTGTTAGCTCTGCCGGTGGCTGGTGGGGAATACGCGCTATTTCTTTTTCGCCGAAAGTAAATACTGCTTCTTCGCCAGCGGTTATTTCTCCAAGATCGGCAGCGCTAACCCCTTGCGCGTCTGCAGCCTTCATTATTTCCTCAACATCGCCGGGATCTACCTGGAAAAGCATCCTGGCCTGTGTTTCACAGATCAAGATTTCTTCGGGGGTCAAGCTGTCGGTTTTAACCGGGGCTCTGGCCAGATCGATTTTCGCTCCCAGGCCTCCGAAGCGGACTGATTCACTCACCGCGGCGCCAATGCCTGCCGCTCCGAGGTCTGAGCAGGCGTTAATTTTATTTGTTTTTATGGCTTCCAGGGCAGCTTCCATGGTTGCTTTTTCTTCATCAAACAGCGCTAAAGCAGGGCGCATTGTGTCAACCAGCCCTGCCCGGTAAAGGGTATCATTGCCATCATTATCCGTTTTGCCAAAAATGATAATCCGGTCACCGGGGTTCTTTGCCGGTTTAGTCAGCGGTTTATCAATTACCAGGCGGCCTATCACAGCGGCAACTACAGCGGGAACTATATCGCTAAAGGAAGTTGACAGGCCTCCCCCGACGACAAAGACTTCCATTTTTTCGCACATATCGCGGATGCCCCTGACTATAAGGTTAATACGGTCACCGCTGGTCATAACTTCACAACCCCCGCAGGTGCATTTGCCTTCAAAACCGCAGGGGCCTACTATAACTTCTTCATCCAGGGAGCGGGTCCCGATAAAATCAAGTAAAAAGAGGGGGCGACCTCCCATGGCGACAACATCACGCATGGCTCCACCTGCTCCTGTCGCAGCACTGTCATAGGGTCTCGGCACACAGGGGGAACAATGGCTTTCCATCTTGGCTACAACGAGGCCTTCATCATCAGGCATTTTAAAAACGGCAGCGTCGTCATTTGCATCAGGTCCGATTAGCAGGCTGCCGGACGATACTTTTCCCACGGTTTCGTTTAGCTTTTTAAATACACCAAAATCGATAGCTTTATCGATATTATGGTGCAGGTGAATAAAGAGGCCATGCATCAGGGCCCTTTCGACGGTATTCATAAAAATTTCCCTCCCGGTAGTTATTTCTTTTATTATTTAAGTATACGACTGAACATGAGCTGTTCCTGTCTGTTCAAAAAAAATAAGTTATCTACTCAGACTCACGGTTTCATTTCTGCAGGCAGTCGCAACTGATTATAACTGAGCAGTTATAAAGTAACAATGATTTGCTAAGTTAGCTTCTACTTGGGGCATTATGGGTTAATGTGTTAAACTGTAAGCAGTTTGAATTATTAAACGTTCAGTGGAAAAGGGGATGTTAAAGATTGAGATTCAATTCGAAGCGAATATAGAGCGCATTGAAATGCCGGAAAACCTGGCGATCGGCCTGATGGTGGCAAAACAGCATGAAAAGTGCAGCACCGTGGGCTGTGATTTTGACTACTTTGGTTTTGCTTTCGGGCAGTCGCCATTTTCTCCACCGGATGTTCTGGTTAAAGCGCTCGAAAGCGCATCAGGCAAAAGTGGATATGCCGATTCTGAAGGTATTTATGGCTTACGGGAAGCAGTGGCTGGATTTAATGCCAGGCATTTCGGCCTTGATGATAATCCTGAACGGATTATTATCGGTCCCGGAACGAAAGGTATTTTCTTTTTGCTTTTCAGTATTATCAGCGGGGACGTAATTATACCGGTTCCATCCTGGATTGGCTATGCTCCCCAGGCCCGATTCCTGGGCAAAAAGTATTACCCCCTTATTACCCGACCTGAAAACAGCTACAAAATTACGGCTGAAGAGCTGGAGCAGTTTCTCAGGTCGCTGGGCAAAGATCAGCATGTCCTGGTATTAAATAGTCCCCATAACCCAACAGGACAGGTCTACAGCAAAAAAGAACTGGAAGATATTACAGCCGTATGCCGAAAATATGGGACCATTGTTTTTTCCGATGAAATATATGCCCTCTCAACATTTGATTTTTCCAGTTTTAAAAGTATAGGAACAATTTATCCAGAAGGCACCTTTGTTTTTAATGGCTTGTCCAAGGATCGCTCAGCAGGCGGATACCGGCTGGGGACTTGCCATCTGCCGGATGCTGATTGCCGGAAAATAAAGGATGGGCTGAAAAAGCTTGCGGCTACAATGTATACTAATATCACCACGCCTGTTCAGGTTGCCGCCGTGGAAGCATACAAAGAGAGTAGTGAGATAGAAGAATACTTTGCGGTAACCAGGGAGATTCACAGAATTATGGGCAGGACCATTTATGATCAGTTTGCCTCAATAGAAGGTCTAAAGGTGACCAGGCCCGATGGTGGTTTTTATTTTTACGTTGATTTTAATGATTTAAAAGATGAATTAAGCCGGGCGGGGGTCCGGGATTCGAACAGCTTAAGCAAGGCCCTGCTTTCTCACCCGCATCACATAGCTACTGTAACCGGTGACGCACTTCTACTGCCATCCGATAATTACGGGGCCAGGATAGCTTATGTCGACTATAAAGGGAGCAAAGTTTATGATGCTTTTTTAGAAAGCCGGCCCGTGAATAGTGAGGCAGAAAAAAGTTTTGTTGAAAAACATGCGCCTATGATGATAGAAGGTGCGGAAGCTGTAAGAGAATTCGTTCATTCCCTGAAGAGCGGAAAGTTTACTTATAAACCGGAATAAAGATATTGCAAAAGGGGTGTAAATGTTAATTATGACAGATGAGGAAAACAAGAAGCATTACCGTTTACTGAATTGTAACGAAGCCTCAAAGCATCACTTTGAAAGGGCGGCAAATAAAATTAAGATAGACCGGCAGCATCGCAGCTGGCTGAAAATACCTTTCAGGGAAATTGCTGTTCACCTGCCGGTGGTAATGGATGACGGCAACCTAAAAATTTTCGAAGGTTACAGGGTTCAGCACAACAATGCCAGGGGGCCTCACAAGGGCGGTATTCGCTATCATCCTGAAGTATCAATAGATCACGTTCGCGGCCTGGCATCGTGGATGACCTGGAAAACTGCTTTGCTGAACCTGCCTTTAGGCGGAGCCAAAGGTGGGGTCAAGTGTGATGCAAAAAACATGTCACAAGGAGAACTGGAGAGATTAACCCGTAAATATACCCAGGCAATCAGTGTTGATATCGGGCCATACCAGGATGTGCCGGCCCCTGATGTGAACACGGATGAGAATGTTATGGCCTGGATGATGGATGAATACAGCAAACTACGCGGTTATAATCCTGCAGTGGTGACCGGAAAGCCGGTTGACCTGGGAGGCTCTCCCGGGCGGAAGGATGCAACGGGCCGGGGAGTCGCCTATATTGTAGAACATTGGGCAAATAGTAATAATTATAAGCTGGCTGAATCAACAGCGGTAATTCAGGGGTTCGGCAACGTAGGTTATTATACGGCGGACCATTTAAGCAAAATGGGTT
>PXFD01000091.1 GCA_003564505.1 Syntrophomonadaceae bacterium | reverse complement strand
CTGTCCTTAATGATAGTTTGTGAACGATCGGGACCTACTGACACAAGTTCTATTTTTACTCCCACCCTATCCTCTATCGCTTCAAGAAACTGCCTGGCTGCAGCCGGCAAATCTTCTATGGTCCTAACTCTTGAAAGGTCTTCATCCCAGCCAGGAAAAGTCTCAAAAACAGGGCTGCATTTACTTAATTCATTTATGCTTGTCGGAAATTCTTCAGTCCTCATGTTTTCACAATCATAACTAACACCAATTTTTACTGTATCCATACCGCTCAGCACGTCAAGCTTGGTTACAGCCAGGCCGGTCAAACCATTGATGCGGGCTGCGTAACGGGCTATTACAGCATCAAACCAGCCACAACGCCGTGGACGACCGGTAGTTGTTCCAAACTCATTGCCTCTTTCCCTGAGCTGCGCACCGGCTTCCGAATGATCTTCCGTGGGGAAAGGACCTTCCCCGACCCTGGTCGTGTAAGCTTTGATTACACCCAGGACCTGACCGATATGCTGAGGTCCAATTCCGTTACCGCTGGCTGCAGCAGCAGCGGTTGTCGAAGAAGAAGTAACATAAGGATATGTACCGTGATCCAGGTCCAGTAAAGCTCCCTGTGCTCCTTCAAAAAGAATTTTATCCCCATTATGCAGGCTTTCTGCTAAGACCAGGGAGGTATCCGATACCAGAGGCCCCAACCTTTCCACAGCCGGGTGATAAATATCCAGCAGCTGTTTCAAGTCATACCCTTTATGATCATATATTTTATTTAAAATAAGATTTTGCAGGGGTAATATTTCCTCCAGGCGCGAACGGAAAGCTCTGAAATCAATCATGTCAACAGCCCTTATTCCCCGGCGCATAACTTTATCAGCGTAAGCTGGGCCGATACCACGCCCGGTAGTGCCAATCTTTCTTTCGCCAAGTAATTTTTCATTCTCTTCATCAAGATCACGGTGATAAAGCATATTTAAGTGGGCTTTACTGCTGATCCGAAGGCCTTTTGTATTAATGCCCCGCTTTTCAAGCTCGGACAATTCATCAACTAAAACCAGTGGGTCAACAACCATCCCGTTGCCAAGCAGACATAGAGTGCCTTCATTAAGAATACCTGATGGTACATGGTGCAGCTTGAAAATGTTCGCTCCATAAACTACCGTATGACCTGCATTGTTACCTCCCTGGAACCTGGCTACAAGATCAGCTTTAGCAGCAAGATAATCAATAACTTTTCCCTTACCTTCATCGCCCCACTGGGCGCCGACAACAACAAGGCTTTTACTATTATCCATTCAAACACCGCCTATTTATTACTGATTCTTTCTTTGATTATTTTATTTAGTTCCGCCGGGTCGGCTCTACCTTTGGTCATAGCCATTATCTTTCCGACCAGGAATGCAAGCGCTTTATCCTTACCATTTAGGTAGTTTTGAACAGCATCGGGATTCTCTGAAATAACCTGATCTACCATTGGCTGTAGCTTTTCATCACCAGAAATGCGACCCAACCCCTTTTCCTTAAACTGCTTTTTAGGGCTCTTGCCACTGTTCACCATTTCGGTCAAGAGTTCTTTAGCAACGGGTCTATTGATTTCGCCTTGATCCAAAAGCTCAAGCAGTTCTATAAGTTTTTTTGCATCAAGATCACCGGCTTCTTTCCCACTTTCCCTTAGTTGGTACTGCAGGTCTCCCTGGATCCAGTTAGCAAGGTTGTTATACCGATCATAATCCTGTGCTGCCGTCTCAAAGAAATCGCCAAGCGACCTGTTAGCAGTAAATAGCGCTGCTGAGGCTGCACTCAGGTCATAGTTATCTTTAAGTCTTTTCCGGCGCGCTGCCGGCAATTCGGGTAATGAAGCAGAAACCTTTTCTATAAAAGCTGGTTCAAGGACCAGCGGTAATAAATCAGGTTCTGGAAAGTAGCGATAATCTGATGAGCCCTCTTTACTACGCAAAGGAATAGTCTTTTTCGCTCCCTCGTCCCAATGACATGTTTCCTGAGTAATAGTCCCCCCGGCAGATAGAATTTCGGCCTGCCTTCCCGCTTCGTAGTTAAGAGCCAGTTCTACCGCCCGGAAGGAATTCATGTTTTTAACTTCGGCCTTGGTCCCCAGCTTTTCAGAACCTTGAGGACGAAGGGATATATTGGCATCACAACGGAGAGAACCTTCTTCCATTTTGCAGTCAGAAGCACCTGAATAAAGCAGAATAGAACGAAGATCTTCCAAAAAGGCTCGAGCTTCCTGGCCTGACTTAATGTCAGGTGCTGTAACTATTTCAAGCAGAGGAATCCCGGCCCGGTTATAATCAACCAGCGAATAGGCAGAGCCCATGATAGAATCACCGGCATGAACCAGCTTGCCTGCTTCTTCTTCCAGGTGAACTCTCTCCAGGTTAATGATTCGTTCATTTTCACCTGACTCAATTTCCATGAATCCACCCCTGGCCAGCGGCTGATCGTATTGCGATACCTGGTAAGCCTTGGGCAGGTCAGGATAAAAGTAATTTTTACGATCAAAACGGCTGCGAAGCTGGACTTTGCTGTTTAAAGCGAGAGCTGCCGTCACAGCCAGCTCAATAGCCCTGCGGTTGAAGACAGGCAGGCTGCCCGGCAGGCCCAGGCAGACGGGGCAGCAGTTTGTATTGGGCTCCTGCCCAAAAGTTGTACTGCAGCTGCAAAAGAGTTTAGAGCTGGTCTGCAGTTCAAGGTGAATTTCCAGGCCGATGACAACTTCATATTTATTCATCCTAAACTTCGCCTCCTTCGGGAAGCTTTACTTTAGGCCGCAGGGAGCGTGGCTCTCCGACTTCTTCTAAGAAGGAAGCCACCCTTAGCAGCAGAGCTTCATTAAAATAAGACCCCGTAATCTGCATTCCCAGCGGCAATCCTTCAGAGCTTATTCCACACGGTATGGACAGGGACGGCACCCCGGCCAGGGAATCAGTTATATTACATATATCAGAAAGATACATTTGTAAAGGATCGTCAATTTTTTCCCCGATATTAAAGGCAGGTGTTGGTGATGTCGCCCCGATTAGAATATCAAATCGCTTGAAAGCAGCGTCATAATCACGGCGAATCATCGTTCTGACCTTCATAGCCTGCAGATAATAGGCATCATAATACCCGGCGCTAAGGGCATAAGTACCAATCATAATTCTCCTTTTTACCTCGGGGCCAAAACCCCTACCCCTTGTTGTGCTGAACATTTCATCTATACTGTCCCCCCCGGCATTATAGCCGTAACGAACACCATCATAACGTCCGAGATTGGAACTGGCTTCAGAGGGTGCAATCAAATAATATGCACTAAGACCATGATCGGTCAAAGGCAGGGATACTTCATCCACTTCAGCACCATGATCTTTTAATAAATTGACTGTTTTTAAAACGGCTGCAGTTACTTCAGGATCGAACCCTTCGGAAACGTTTTGACGGATTACCCCGACTTTTAACTTTTTAACGTCGCGGCCAAGGTCTTCGGTAAAGTCAGGAACTTCTCCTGGCAAAGCAGTAGAGTCTAAAGGATCATACCCGGAAATTAGATTCAACAGTAAAGCGCTGTCCCTGGCTGTAGTTGTCAAAGGTCCGATCTGATCAAGAGATGAGGCAAAAGCGATTAAACCATAGCGTGATACACGACCGTAAGTAGGGCGCAAACCGGTTAGCCCGCAGAGGGAAGCAGGTTGACGGATAGAACCACCGGTATCCGATCCGAGGGCCAACGGAGCCATCCCTGCTGAGACTGCCACAGCCGACCCTCCACTGGAGCCACCGGGAACTTTATCAAGGTTCCAGGGATTACGAGTCGGATAAAAGGCCGAGTTTTCTGTTGACGAACCCATCGCAAATTCATCCATGTTGGTTTTGCCCAATACCG
>PXFD01000030.1 GCA_003564505.1 Syntrophomonadaceae bacterium | reverse complement strand
TGAAAATTTGATACGCATATAAGGAGGCAATGCTAATGAGTATTTTAGTGCCGATGGTTGTAGAACAGACCAGTCGTGGCGAAAGAGCGTATGATATATACTCGCGCTTATTAAAAGATCGGATAGTGTTTTTGGGAAGCGCGATTGATGATAACGTTGCAAACCTGATTGTTGCCCAGATGCTTTTCCTGGAATCGGAAGATCCCAAGAAAGATATCAACCTGTATATTAATTCACCGGGTGGATCAGTTTATGCAGGTATGGCTATTTATGATACAATGCGTTATGTTAAGCCTGCCGTTTCGACAATTTGTGTTGGCCTTGCTGCCAGCTTTGGTGCAATCCTGCTGGCTGCAGGAGATAAAGGCAAGCGTTTCGCCCTGCCTAATTCCAGGGTAATGCTGCACCAGCCAATGGGTGGAGCCCAGGGGCAGGCAGTTGATATTGATATTCATGCCAGGGAAATCCTGAGAATCCGGCAGACGATAAATGAGATCCTGTCAGATCACACCGGTCAGCCGGTTGAAACAATTGCTAAGGATACTGACCGGGATTTCTTTATGTCAGCTGATGAGACTTTGAATTATGGCTTGATTGATGAGGTACTGACTAACAGGAGTTAATTGATACAATTTTTTTGGAGACGAGGTGATACCTCTATATGTTTAAGTTTAATGAAGAAAAAGGACACCTGAAATGTTCGTTTTGCGGAAAAACCCAGGAACAGGTTCGCAAGTTGGTAGCCGGGCCGGGAGTTTATATCTGCGATGAGTGTATTGAGCTCTGTAACGAGATTATTGAAGAAGAAATTGGTGAAGAGACTGAACTTGGGCAGGTTGAACTACCTAACCCCCATGACATCAATGAAGTGCTTGACCAGTATGTTATTGGTCAGGAAGCAGCCAAGAAGAGTCTTTCCGTGGCGGTATATAACCACTATAAAAGGGTTAATGCCGACCAGAAAGTTGAAGACGTGGAACTGCAGAAGAGCAATATTGTTCTGATCGGCCCGACCGGCGTTGGTAAAACCCTGCTGGCGCAAACCCTGGCCAGGATCTTAAATGTTCCCTTTGCCATGGCCGATGCTACCTCACTGACGGAAGCCGGTTATGTCGGGGAAGACGTGGAAAATATTCTCTTAAAGCTGATCCAGGCTGCCGATTATGACCTGGAAAAAGCAGAGAAAGGGATCATCTACATTGATGAAATTGACAAAATAGCCCGCAAGACAGATAACCCTTCCATAACCAGGGATGTTTCCGGGGAAGGTGTCCAGCAGGCTTTATTAAAAATTCTCGAAGGCACTGTAGCCAGTGTTCCGCCCCAGGGCGGCCGCAAACACCCACACCAGGAATTCATGCAGATAGACACTACAGATATTCTTTTCATCTGTGGCGGCGCTTTTGACGGTTTGGAAAAAATCATTCAAAACCGGGTCGGAAATAAAGGGATTGGCTTTGGCGCTGATGTTCTGACCAGTGATGACGGTAACCTGGGCGATGTTTTAAAACAGATTCTGCCCCAGGACCTGCTAAAATATGGTTTAATTCCTGAGTTTGTTGGCAGAATCCCTGTTATCGCTACTCTTGATACGCTAGATAGTGAGGCTTTTGTCCGTATCCTGAAAGAGCCTCGTAACGCACTTGTCAAGCAGTATGAGAAAATATTTGAGCTTGATGGTGTGGCCCTGGAGTTTAAGGATAACTGCCTGCAGGCTATCGCTGAAGAAGCAATGAACAGAAATACAGGAGCCAGGGGGCTTCGAGCTATAATGGAAGAAACCCTGCTTGACGTTATGTATGACCTGCCATCCAGGGACGATATAGAAAGATGTATCGTCACCAGGGAGGTAGTGGTCAACGGGGAAAGCCCAATGCTGGTTACAAAGAATAACAAGCGCAAAAAGAAAGAAGAAAGCGCTTAAGGCCTGGCTTATTATTGCCTGGACAACATAAACAAAAAGGGATAAATAAGCGGGAAGCGAATAATTCTAATTAAAGCTTCTCGCTTTAACTTTTGCAGGAAGGTGGTTTTTTGTTATGCTCGATAAAGAAAAATTATCGGTACTGCCTTTAAGAGGAGTGCTGGTATTTCCCAATATGGTTTTGCATCTTGATGTGGGAAGAGAAAAATCTATCTCATCCCTGGAAAGATCAATGATGCAGGACAACCGGATTTTTCTTGTTTCTCAGAAGGATGCAGGAATTGATGATCCAAAACAGGATGAAATTTATGAAGTTGGTACTATTGCCCAGATCAAACAGATGATCAAGCTGCCCGGTGGGACAATCAGGGTCCTGGTCGAAGGCTTGAACCGGGCAAAAGTGCTCGAGCTTTTTACAGAAGAAATGTTTCTGGAAGCCGAAGTGGAAGTTATTGAAGATAGTACCGAGGTAGATTCGCAGATTGAAGCCCGGATGCGCAGCCTGCTTTCCCAGTTTGAGCAGTATACTAAAGCAAGCCGTAAGGTTCCACCTGAAACGTTGAGTACAGTTTCAGATATTGAAGAGCCCGGGCGTTTTGCCGATGTTATTGCTTCACACTTAAGCATGGGTATTGAAAAGCGCCAGGAAATATTAGAGGCGATAGATGTCAAGGAACGCCTGGAAAAACTTAATGAAGAAATAGTAAAAGAGATGGAAATCCTTGAGATTGAAAGCAAAATCAACATGCGTGTTCGCAAACAGATGGAAAAAACACAAAAAGAGTATTACCTGCGTGAGCAGATGAAAGCTATCCAGCAAGAGCTTGGTGAAAAGGATGAGCGAACAGCTGAAGCTGATGAATATCGTGAAAAACTTGCTGAGGCAGACTTGCCGGAAGAAGTAGAAGAAAAAGTTTTGAAGGAAATTGACCGACTTGAGAAAATGCCCCCGCAAGCGGCAGAATTAACTGTGATCAGGAACTACATTGACTGGCTGCTCGGGTTGCCCTGGAAAACTGCAACGGATGACTGCCTTGATCTTGATCAAGCTGAAAGAATTCTTGACGAAGATCATTATGGGTTGGAAAAAGTAAAAGAGAGAATAATTGAATTTTTAGCAGTCCGCCAGCTGGCCGAGAAACTAAAAGGTCCAATTCTCTGCCTGGTCGGTCCGCCGGGTGTTGGTAAAACCTCGTTGGCTAAGTCTGTGGCCCGAGCCCTGGAGCGCAATTTCGTCCGTATTTCCCTGGGCGGGGTTCGCGATGAAGCTGAGATCAGGGGACACCGAAGGACTTATGTAGGAGCGCTGCCTGGTCGGATCATCCAGGGCATGCGTCAGGCCGGTTCGAATAATCCTGTCTTTTTGATGGATGAAATTGATAAGATGGCTACAGACTTTAGGGGCGATCCCTCTTCAGCATTGCTGGAGGTGCTAGATCCGGAACAGAACAGCAATTTTAGCGATCACTATGTAGAGCTGGCCTATGATCTTTCCCAGGTTATGTTTATAACAACAGGCAATCTATCGCATAAGATACCCCAGCCACTGCTGGACAGGATGGAAGTTATCCATATACCCGGTTATACCGAAGAGGATAAAGTTCAGATTGCCACTAACTACCTGATACCAAAACAGCAAAGGGAACATGGTCTGACTGACGAGAACCTGGTCATCTCAGAAAATGGTCTGCGCCGGATCATCCGTGAATATACACGGGAAGCAGGTGTCCGTAATCTTGACCGCAGCATATCGGCTATTTGCCGGAAAGCTGCCAGGGAAGTGGCCAAGGATCGCAAAACTAAAATTAATATTACCCGCCAGAATATCCAGAAATATATGGGTGTGCCGCGCTATCGCTACGGTGTTGCTGAAAAACAGAATGAGATAGGTGTAGCAACCGGTTTGGCCTGGACTGAGGGCGGAGGCGATCTGCTTTCAATTGAGGTTACCCAGCTCAAGGGAACAGG
>PXFD01000045.1 GCA_003564505.1 Syntrophomonadaceae bacterium | reverse complement strand
GCTCCGTTATTGCTGGTGGCGATCCTGGTCTTTTTCTTTTTCATGGCGCTGGTTTTACCCAGTATGGCCGGACAGCTTGGTGCTATAACCGGTGTGGATGTATCGCCGGATACTTCGTTTATTTACTCTTCCGCGGATCTGTACGAGATGGCTGAGGCTTATGGCGAAGAAGGGCGGGCCTATTATATTTATTCCCGGTTTACCTTTGATGTTGTCTGGCCACTCGCTTACATGTTCTTTCTGGTCGTAACAACTTCATATCTCTACCGGGATCATTCAACCATTAGCAGCTGGAAGCTTGTGAACCTGCTGCCCCTGGCAGGAGGTCTTTTCGATTTCTTGGAAAACAGTGCAGCCTCCCTGGTTATGTATCGCTATCCGCTGGAAACACCGGTTGCTGCCAATCTTGCCCCAGTCTTTACTTTCATCAAGTGGATCCTTGTAGTTCTTAGCTTTGCTGCTTTAACTATCGGGTTGCTGTTAAAGGGACAGCACATGATAAAAACCTTTATAAACAGATAAATATTGCGGATTAAGCCCGCCATGCGCATGCATATTTTTAATAATTCCAGGAAAAGTCCTTTTCTTCGAAAGTTAACACCACTATTTAAATCTTATTGAATTCAGTCTTGCAAGCGGCAGTAATTACCTCTCCAAAGGCCGGGCTGTTCGTTGCCGGGCAAACCTGGACATGGCTGTCCGGTTTACCTGTTCTCACTGGCGGCAGCATGATATAATTTAGTTGTAGCATTTAGAAAAGTCGGAATGATTAAAACTCTGAAGGAAAGGAGGAGCGGCATGCCCTGGTTTAAAACCCTCCTGTTTTTGCTTATTGTACTAACTTCCCTAATGAATTTTTGTGGGTGCGGTTTACTTGCAGAAAAGCCTGGTGCTGCTGAACCATTTTCGGAAATTAACGAACTTCCTTTATGGCTTAAACTTTCCCATCGCCAGGCCGGTCCATTAAATTTCGACTACGTGCCGCTCGATCCTGATGAAATAGAGATGGCATCAGAGGATGATGAAGATGGAAGTGACGATCAGCAAGCCGCTTCAGATAATACTGGCAACAGCTACAGGCCGAATCCGACAGGAAGTCCCTATGCACCAGGCACTCTCGACGACATGATCTGGCAGCAGAAGCAAAAGAATAAACAATAAAAACCTGCTGCATTTCTTTCTGCAAAAAGAAGAAGGGGTGCTCTCTGTAACTACCGAAGTAACTATTTAGCAGAAAAGAAGCTTTATAAAAAATTATTTGACATAGAAGGAAGAATAGGCTATACTATCCCCAAAGATTTTATAAGTAAGCCTGAACGATAATGGCAAACCACCCGAAAGGATGGGGCGCAAAGTTAAAGGGCCTAAAGCTCGCAGGAGCCAGGGCAGCCTGACCACCGAAACAGGTTATATTTATGAAAAGAAAGTTTTTAAAGTGGAGAAATGCCCGGCGGGCCTGGTAAACTCGCAGGGCAAATAAAAAAACCTGACCGACAAAGGCAAACCTGTCGAAAGACAGGGACGCAAAGCTAAAGGGTCTAAAGCTCATCAGAGCAAAGACAGCCTGGCTAACGAAACAGGATTTTTGTGTGTTTCAACTTTGTCGGTCCCTCAGAAGGAGGGACTTTTTTGATGAAGAAGAAAGGCGGATTGTTAAAAAGTTTAATTATTTGCTTGGCAGTGGCAATGTTGATGGCAGGTGCAGGGTTTTTCCTGCTGGCCGGTGAAAGTCCGGCAACCCAAACAGGCGGCAAAGTGGAAGCAGCCTGGGATGGGCAGAGTGTTAAAGCGAAATATTTAGCTGAGAATAGTGGTGAAGAAAAAACTGCTGCAGAAAAAGAGAACCATACTGCAGCTGCCAGGGAGCAGGAAGATGCCTCTACTGGCGATGAGAAAGATAATGATGATGTAAATGAGGAAGGTGCAAGCAGACAGGCAGAAAGTGATTCCGAAGATGGCGGAGCAGTAAGCAATGGCACTGCTAATCTTGAAGAAAATAACGAGCCTGAAGCTGCAGTTGTTCAAACTGCCAGTGCAGCAGTAGATCACAGGGCCAAGCAGGAAGAAAATGTTGAACCTAAAGAAGAAAGCCAGCCAGTTGCTACTGCAACAGAAGAACCGGCTGCGACTCCCGCTCCTGTAGAAGAAGAAAAGAAAGAAGAACCAAAACCAGAAGTGCAATCAGTAGCGGCTTCAGCTCCTGTTACTTACACCTGGGGTTCAGCCGGAAGCTATACTTTTAGAATGGAAGTATCCGTTACCAATAACGGTTCCAGCACATCCCGTAATGTCACTGTAGCATTGCCGCTGCTGGAAAACCGCTCACCATACCAGGAAACCTCTTTGAGATCAGTTAACTACAATATCGTATCAACCTCTGGGCGGGTCAGCACATTTAACCTCGGTGATCTGGCTCCCGGTGAAACAAAAACAATCAGGGCAGACTTTGATATCAGGGTCCGCTCTATGGGAATTAGTTCAACTAACGAAACAGTAGATAAAGCACGCCAGGCCTACGAGATGTATGCCGGCAGCGGTAACTGCCGTACTCTGGCTCGCGCTTTTATCAATAAATGCCAGGAGATGGGTATAAACGCCAGGGAAGTAATCGGATTTGCCCGGCCACAGCGCGGTGCTATGACTTCCGGTTCACTGGCCGGAACCCGCCACAGCTGGGCTGAATTTGAAGTGCCGGGTGTAGGATGGGTTCCTGTAGACTTGACTTTCCAGTATTTCGGTGAGCTGCCCCATACATCGCATGTTGTAGAAAGCTATAGTGATCAGTCAATCAAAGTTAATTATTCAGGTGGCAGCCTGAGCGCTACCTGGAGTAACTTAATCTTATAAATGCATCCCTCCTTCATATTAGTTAGAGATGCATTAATTACCCAGAATGGGTCCCGGTCCTCCACTACCGGGACCTTTTCTGTCAGGGAAGCAGGGAGATCTTGGATATACTGCACCATCAACTTTTTGCACAGCCTAAAAGATCAGCGAGTGCAGCTTTCTAAAACAGGCAAGTTCTATTGAATTTAGCTGGGCATGTGTTATTTTTTTAATTCAACGGGAGGTGCTTTTTTCTCGAAGAAAGACACAGCTATTACCGAGAAGATTATCAGCAGACTGCCCAGGATGTGATGCCAGGCCAGGACTTCTGCCAGCAGTAAAACTCCGACTAATAGGCTGGTAATCGGCTCAAAAGTACTGAGGATTGAAGCGGTTGTGGCGCGAATAATCTTAAGGCCTGTTTGAAAGGCTACCATGCCGACAAAACTGCTAACGAGCGCCAGCATAAGGGTGCTTAAAAATCCCTGGTAAGTAATATTTAAATACAGGTCACCTGTAAAAGTGCATACTGCCAGTAAGACCAAAGCATTGAAAAGAGAAATATAAAAAGCAATGACAAAGGCGCTAACCTGCCGGAGGCTGCTCTTGGCAATAGTCAGGACATAATAAGCATAGAGCACTCCAGATACAAGAGCCAGGCTTACTCCGTAAAAGTTTAAACTTTCTACAGCATTAAAGCCTGCCAGGAAATAGATGCCAACCACTGACAGTACCAGGGCAGTTATACTCTTCCAGCCGACCTGATCTTTAAAAATAAAGATTGAGCCGACCATAACTGCAACGGGATAAACAAAATGGAGTGTTGTAGCTAAACCGGTAGGAATGTAGTTGTATGAAGCGACCATGGTTAACATCATTACTCCGTAACCAATTAACCCTACCTGGAAAAGCATAAAATACTGACCCGTGCTTACCTGGTAGTTGATCTTTCTGATTCGTATGTATATGTAAAGCAAACATGCGGCAAGGCCAAAACGAAACAGGGTTAGGGTAAGAGGGTTAAAACCATTGGCGTAAGCAATAGTTGCAAAGAATGGAATTAAGCCGAAGCAGATTGCAGCGAGCATGATCAGAAGTATACCCCTGGTTTTGGTCATTAATTATCCCCCGTTACACTG
>PXFD01000022.1 GCA_003564505.1 Syntrophomonadaceae bacterium | reverse complement strand
ATTTCTCTTACAGGGCAAGACCTGCACCTAAAGCCACGGCTAAAAACCAGATGAAAAATCCATACTTAAAAATTTTACTGCTCTTTTCAAGAACCTTGCTGGATGCGTCACTACGCGCTTTAAGAATAACAAAGGTAAAAAGCGGGTAGAGGCAAAAAACAACCAGAAGAAGGTAAACTATGCTGTATCGCTCGATAAAATAAGTGGCCAGCATGGCCAGGCAGGCAATTGCTAAAAAGGCAATTACAAATAACCGGGCAATTTCCTTGCCCCAGGAGGTAGCTATAGTCCGGCATCTCTGCTGCAGATCACCCTTGTAATCAGCCATTGTTTTTAAGATCTCGCGAGCCATAATGGCAAAGAACACGGTAACGGCAAGCATCAAAACCGGTTCGATATTGCCGGCAGCAACTCCACCGAAGATAAAACAAAGCCCCACAATCGCAGCAACGGCTGCATTACCCCAGAGGATGGTACATTTCAATTTCCAGGAATAAAGGTAAAGCAGGATGTTGGATCCAAGAGCGATTAAGAACGCTGGCTGGTTAATAAATGCTGCGGTAAGGAGCGACAAAACGGTGCCGACAGCGGAAAATAAGAGCGCTCCTTTCGGGCTGATCAACCCCGCTGGCAAAGGCCGCTGCGGCTTATTGACCCGATCTATTTCAATATCGACATAGTCATTCCAGGCATTAGTGGAAACTGTAATTAAAAGCACCGTTATTGCTGCCATGATTACTGGCCACCACGAGGCCGGCCCTACCACGTATCCGCTTAAAAAAACTGCTATGCAGCCGGCTAAGGCGTTAACCGGGCGGCCAAGCCTGTAGTATTCTTTTAGCATATCCTTCCTCCATCTTAAGAGCCCTGTTAAAGGCAGTTTTGTTTTTATAATCATAGCATAAAATAAAAGACCATAACTGTCCTTGATGTATTGTAATGTCAATGCGGCAAAAAGTTTCTAATTAACCCTTAATGAAGTTGCCTTTTTAGTAGAAAAGCTGCATAATAATTTCATCACACCAGTAAAGGAAAGATGCATTTGAATAGTTATAAGTTCATAGTTAATCCAATTGCCGGGAGCGGCAAGGCAAGGGCATTAATGCCCAAAATCGATAAGAAGTTCAAAGAAGCTGGTGCAGAATTCGATATATATGTGACCAAGGGACCAAAAGATGCCATTGAAGCGGCAGCCAGCGCAGCCTCAGAAGGCTATAACATCATCGTTGCCGTCGGGGGAGACGGCACGGTAAACGAGGTTCTTAATGGTATTGTCCATACTGAAGCAGTCCTGGCTGCAATTCATGGAGGCAAAGGCAACGACTTTGCCACGGCAGTCAATATGCCACGTAATCTTGATCATCTCTGTGCCGCCCTTCTCAGGGCTAAAACAAAATCTATCGACCTGGGCAAGGTGCTGGATCGTTATTTTATTAACTCAGTTGGTGTTGGCTTTGACGCTGCAGTAGCCTTAAGAGCCAACCAGGGAGTCAGGCCTTTCAAAGGAGTTTCCGCCTATGTTTATTCTTTCTTGAACATGCTATATTCCTACGAACCGGTGGAGATGGTAATAGACCTGGGCAACGGACCGGTTAAAAATACCCCGCTTCTCGTTGCAGTAGGCATTGGCACAGCCTACGGCGGAGGGATGAAAATTGTGCCCGACGCCATACAGGACGATGGGCTTTTTGATGTCTGTATTATGGATGTGATGAACCGTTTAAGCCTGGTTTATCATTTTCCCAAGGTATTCAGAGGAACCCTGAAAAACCTTGAGCAGGCCGGAATGTACCGGGCCAGTGAAGTAAAACTAAGCTTAAGTGAGCCAAGGCCTCTGCACCTGGAAGGTGAAATTCTTTTCGGAGACGAACTGCATTTTACCCTAAAACCAAAAGGAATGAAGGTTCTCTGGTTTGATGATAGTGATAATATCAAAGTAAAAGTTTAACGTAAAATTAATTGTCGAGGCTGTGAAAAAAATTTTATATCCAAGGATCAAAAAAACTGCAATTTTAAGTGTTCTAAAAAAGGCTGGGTTTATTTTGCTCGGCCTCTTTATTATCCTGAGCATTCTTCCCTACCTGCTGCCTTTACGAGCGCTACCCGGCCCTCCTTTTGAACCTCTTTTTGAAAATAGCGAGTTGACAACAACCAAGAATATCAAGCTGCACTACCGCCAGTGGCAAACAGATAGTGCTGAAAAAGTCTTTCTGGTTCACGGTTTTGCCGGCTCAACCTTTTCATGGCGCTATACAGCCCCGGCTTTGGCGGCATCAGGTTACCAGGTTGTCGCAGTTGACCTTCCCGGGTTTGGCTTAAGCGAGCGCAGCTTAAGCTTTGCTCCAACTGCAGACAAAAGAGCTGAACTGATCTGGGACTTGCTGGACTCGCTGGAACCCGGTTCTAACTGGCACCTGGTCGGACATTCAATGGGGGGTGGTGTTGTTACAGCCATGGCATTGCAGAACCCGGAGCAGGTAAAAAGTATAAGCATGGTTGCAGGTGCTATTCCCGATGAAAGTCGTCGTTTCAGTTGGGGTTTTCACTACCCACCATTGCAGCGATCAGTAAGGCACCTGGCGACCCGTGTTTTCCTTACAAAAGATAATGTTCAAAATGCACTTGCTTCTGCTTACGGTAGGGCACCTGAAGAAAGCGAGTTTGAAGGATACTACCGGCCACTATTGATCGAGGATACCGATGCGACCCTGGTAGAAATGCTAAAAACCAGCGAAAAGAGCCTGCTTAATGAAATTGACACCCTGCAGGTTCCGGTACTTTTAATTTGGGGCGAAGAAGACGCCTGGGTACAACTAGAAAGAGGTTATAAGTTAGATAACCTCCTTCCTGATTCTGAGCTGGTTATCATTCCGGGTGAAGGACACTGCCCAATGGAAACCAGCCCGGAAAAATTCAACAGCATTTTATTTCAGTTCTTGGATGGCAATCACAATTACTGAAATAAATACCAATGCACCCTTTACTAATTAAGGCAGGTTATGGCTGATTGAAGTAGCCACGACCTGCCTCTGTTTATAAGGTTCTTTCTAGCTTACTGTTGTCCCTGTTTTACCATCAATTGCTTCGAGCGATTTAGAAAGTGAGGTGATTATCGCTTTCTTCCCGGGGTTTTGCTTAACATAGTTCACCGCTGCCTGCATTTTCGGCAGCATACTGCCTGCGGCAAAATGACCTTCTCCTATATATTTTTCCGCTTCTTCAACCGTTACCTTATCCAGCGCCTTCTGGTCTGGCTTGTTGAAATTAAGATATACCTGTTCCACTTCGGTTAAAATGAGCAGGTAGTCGGCCTCAATTTCTGTGGCCAGCCTGGCTGCGGCCAGATCTTTATCTATAACAGCAGCTACCCCTTCCAGTGAACCATCGGAATGTTCTATAACCGGGATACCACCGCCCCCCGCGGTTATAACAATTGTTGTATCCCACAGCTCCTTCAGGCAGGGAAATTCTACAATCCGCTTTGGCTGCGGTGAGGCAACCACTCTACGCCAGCCTCTTCCGGCATCTTCTTTTAATTCATACCCTTTTTCCTTTGAAATCCTGTCTGCCTCTTCTTCAGAATAGAAGGAACCGATCGGTTTTGTGGGATTTTCAAAAGCCGGATCGTCTTTATCAACCACCACCTGGGTAATAATTGTTGTAACCGGGATATCTCTCTTCCGCTTTAATAATGCCATCCTGAGAGCCTGCTGGATCTGGTAACCTATATACCCCTGGCTCATGGCACCGCAAACATCAAAAGGCATTACAGGAACAACATCTTCAGCTGCCTCACTGGCAAGCACGATATTTCCGATCTGGGGTCCATTACCGTGGACAATAGCAAGCTCATAGTCCTGGTAGCTCATTTCTGCCAGATATTCAACCGTTTCTTTAATTACCTCCAATTGGGCTTCAGCCGTAGGTGGAGTACCTTTCTTCAGCAGGGCGTTACCACCCAGTGCAACAACAATTTTT
>PXFD01000124.1 GCA_003564505.1 Syntrophomonadaceae bacterium | reverse complement strand
TTTTTTAATTCATTTTTCGTATACTTGATTTTTGCCATGATCTACACCTTACTACGGTAGTATTTTTCGATCAGGTCCGTCTTTAATCCTGTTTCCTCCGGTTCAAAACAGTCGCTTAGTATTTCCCACCCTTTATCAAGGGCGTCTTCCAGGGTAATATTAACGGAAAGATCCATCATTTCCTGTTCAAATAACTGGCCGTATGTTAAGAGTTTCTCGTCCCAGTCTGACATCTTAAAGCCCATTGACTTCTTCTCCAGGGATTCCTTGTAGGCAGCGTACAACTTAATCATTCCGTCCATGATGGCACGGTGATCATCACGGGTATCACCATTTACAAGCTGTTTTAACCTGGACAGAGACCCGAATGGCTCGATTCGGCCATTACGAAGATAAAACTGCCCTTCTGTAATGTATCCCGTATTATCGGGGACAGGGTGAGTAACATCATCCCCGGGCATGGTGGTGACGCCTAGAACAGTTATTGAACCTGCCCCTTCAAAGTCGACGGCTTTTTCATAACGTGAGGCTAGCTGGGTATAAAGATCTCCTGGATAGCCACGGTTGGAAGGAACCTGTTCCATTGTAATAGCGATTTCCTTCATGGCATCGGCAAAGTTGGTCATATCGGTCAGTAAAACCAGAACCCGTTTTCCCTGGATGGCAAACTTTTCCCCCACCGCAAGGGCAATATCGGGAACCAGCAGGGATTCAACGACAGGGTCGGAAGCGGTGTGAACAAAAAAGACTGTTCTGGACATGACACCGCCCTTTTCCAGGGTATCCTTGAAGTAAAGATAGTCGTCGTATTTTAGTCCCATACCACCGAGGATAATAATATCAACCTCGGCCTGCAGGGCTATCCGGGCTAAAAGCTCGTTATATGGCTCTCCGGAAACTGAAAAAATAGGCAGTTTTTGCGACTCTACCAGCGAATTAAAAACATCAATCATGGGAATTCCCGTTCGGACCATATTATTGGGTATAATACGCTTGGCGGGGTTAACCGAAGGACCACCAATTTCAATCATTGTATCGGCAAGTTCCGGCCCCCCGTCCCGCGGTCGACCTGAACCATCAAAAATACGCCCTAAAAGATTGGGGGAAAAAGATACTTTCATCGGCTCGCCCATGAAACGAACTTCATCCCCGGTGGATACACCCCTTCCACCATTGAAAACCTGCAGGGCAACTTCATCGTCTTTCAGGCGGATCACTTCCGCCAAAGATTGGCCATACCTGCTTCCCACAACAGCGAGCTCTTTGTAGCGCACTCCCGCTGCCTTTACGGTAATAACGTTGCCGGAGATTGATTCTATTTTACTGTATACTTTTTGCAATACTAGCCCCTCCTTGACTCGCCTGCCAAAAGACTTTCGGCATCTGCTTCGACCCCAATTTTCTTCTCGGCCAGCTGTTCAGAGATAGTTTTCTCCAAATCCTTGAATTCGTCGCTATTCCATTCTTTGCCATTGTAGTCCAGGAAGTTTTGCCTCACCCGGTTGAACCAGGAGCGGGCTTCCTCTTTGCCCTCAAACTCCAACCTGGCAGTCAGAATGTCAATAATAATGTCATAAATATGCTTTTGGCGCTCAGGCTCAACAGCAGCATCTACAGGATCAAAAGAGTTCTGCTGGATATAAACAAAATCCAGAAACTCCGATTTCAGAAAAATTATATAGTCGTCAAGTGAAGTACCCTCTTCACCAACCACTTTCATCATTTGTCCAACCTCATCGCCCTTAAAAAGAATGGCCCGGCCATATTCCGTTTTCTCTTCATCGATAATGCCCTCGTATTTTGACCAGGATTCCAGGGGATGGATGGCAGGATATTTACGGGCATCAGCCCGCTGTTGTGACAAACCGTGGAATGCGCCTACCACCTTTAATGTGGCCTGGGTTACCGGTTCTTCAAAGTTACCGCCGGCAGGAGAAACTGTGCCGCCGATGGTCACAGAGCCAGTATCACCGCTTTTCAGGCGAACAATCCCGGCCCGCTCGTAAAAGGCGGCTATTATTGACTCCAGGTATGCGGGGAAGGCCTCTTCCCCAGGAATTTCTTCCAGGCGACCGGACATTTCACGCATAGCCTGGGCCCACCTTGAGGTTGAATCTGCCAACAGCAGAACATTCAAGCCCATCTGCCGGTAATACTCAGCCATGGTTACTGCTGTATAAACCGATGCTTCACGGGCAGCAACCGGCATGGAAGAAGTGTTGCAGATAATGATAGTCCGTTCCATTAAGGAGCGGCCGGTTTTCGGGTCGATCAGTTCGGGAAACTCTTTCAGGGTCTCCACAACCTCACCGGCACGCTCTCCACAGGCAGCAATAATAATAATATCCGCATCGGCGTACCTGGAGGTAATCTGCTGCAGAACCGTTTTGCCGGCACCAAATGGACCGGGGATGCAATAGGTGCCACCCTTGGCTACGGGAATGAACGTGTCAACAATTCTTAATTTGGTAATCAGGGTTTCTTCCGGCTTTAAGCGTTCTGCATAGTTTTTAATAGCCCGCTTTACAGGCCAGTTAAATACCATCGTTAATTGGTGAAGGTTACCTTTCTCATCTTTAACCTCGGCCAGCACATCATTAAGAGTATATTTCCCTTTTGCATTAATGCTCTCTATAGTTAGAACACCGTCAAGATGAAAGGGGACCATAATCCAGTGACTAAAAATACCTTCTTTGACGAAACCGATCTGTTCACCGGCTTCCAGTTTGGCACCAACCTCAACAGTCGGACTAAATTCCCACTCTAATTTGTCATCGAGAGGCGCCATGTAGACACCGCGTTCTAAGAAGAAGCCACACTGTTCCGCCAGTTCAGGTAAGGGGTTCTGCAGTCCATCATATACCTGACCCAGCAAACCCGGACCTAACTGCACACTGAGCAGCTCACCACTGAATTCAACAATATCACCCACACTTATACCGGAAGTCATTTCAAACACCTGGACATCGGCCACGTTACCCTTGACACGAATGACCTCTGATTTTAGTTTTTTATCTCCGGTGTTGATATAACAGACTTCGTTCAACGTAACCTCACCGGTATACTCCACAGAGACCATGTTTCCACTAATTCCAATTACTTTGTTAATCATTCTCACCCACTTCTATAAGGTAATCAATTTATTAACTATCCGCTAGAGCTGCGTACTCTTTTTCGAAAATCTCTCTGCCAAGCTCCTCTTGAAATTTTTCCTGTCGCAGTAAAAGTTGAAGTTTTAAATAGTATATGACCAAGGCTTCACGGTCAAAATAGTGGCGAGCACCTATTTCTTCTAAGTACCTCCACCGCATTTGGTCCAAATATCGTTCCGCCTCTAACGGTGATTCTATCGCCATAACAGCACGTACATCTTCAAGCAGGCTGTAGTTGACTGGGGTGTCTTTTAGGTCTGGTGGCAGTTCAAATGGCAGCTTCGAAATCCGAGCTTTGGCCAATTCTAAACGCAGTTCCTTTTCCCAGGAGAGAACCTGGTCAGCAAAAGCAAAGCCGGTTGGTTCCGTTAAGCCCCAGCGGCATTTTAGCAACATTTGGTAATCATTCGCCGCTATGGTATCTTCAGCAAATTTTAAAAAAGCCTCTTCAGAGATTGGGACTTTTTCTCCCAGTCTTAAAGTTTTCAAGGCGGCTAACGTGTAAAAATAGTTTTTCATAAAGCTTTCCTCCAGGCACCTATTCCTCGTCTTTTATATCCTCTTTTAAAAGTTCCGCAAGGTCGGGGGATAAAGCTTGAGAGAGAACCTCCGCGATACTTTCCTTTGAGAAATCATATAAAACCCCGCTGCTGCCACCGATCCGAAAACCTTTATCAAATTTAGCAGAGGGGATAATCTCCACTCCATCCTTGAGATTTTGCGATAATTTTCCTCTTAAGGACTCTTTCAATTTTTCAGCATCATTTGATGAAAGAACCACCCTAATGCCCTCTTCGCCCTTCTCGGCCCAGGCATTAACCATCTCTACTATGATTTTCTCTGTTAGTGAA
>PXFD01000187.1 GCA_003564505.1 Syntrophomonadaceae bacterium | reverse complement strand
CGCATGTGGCAGGCTGAGCCTGGCCCCTACTACGGTCCGGCGGCTGTCAGTCCCGAGGAAGAGAAGTCTTACTTGAGAGAACAGAAAGAAATGTTAAAGACAGAACTGGAACAAATGGAAAAACGGATTGAAGAGCTGGAGCAGCAGTAATCATTCAGGCAGAGCAAATACCTTGCCCCTATCCCAGCCTGACTATTGCCAGCTGTAACTAGAAAGGTTGGGCTGGGAGGGGCCAAATTTTTGCTCAAAAAAGATAAATAAATGCTGAAAGAATTATGGTTACAGGAATTGAGGAGATAACAATGTTAAACCTGGCTATAGCCAGCGGCAAGGGTGGAACAGGTAAAACGACAATAGCGGTGAACCTGGCTCTTACTCTTGAAGAGGAGAATACACCGGTTCAACTGCTTGATTGTGATGTTGAAGAACCGAATGCTCACCTGTTCCTTAAACCGGAATTTTTCCATAAGCAAAGTGTAGGAATACCGGTTCCCTTCTATAGACTTGGGCAAATGCAGCTTTTGCGGGCACTGTGCAGAGGTGTGTGCTTTTAATGCGCTTGCTGTATTAAAAGATAACGTAATGATTCTTGCCGAGCTTTGTCATGGCTGCGGCAGTTGTGCTTACCTTTGTCCGGAGAAGGCGATAACAGAAATTGACCGTCCGATTGGTATAGTTGAGAGCGGTAAGGTTAACAATATTTCATTTGCTCATGGTGTTCTCAATCCCGGTGAAGCCATGTCGCCTCCTCTCATCAATGCAGTCAAAAAATTGATCAATTCTGATGCCCTGACAATCATTGATGCACCTCCGGGCACCTCCTGCCCTGTTGTGGCAGCAGTAAGCGATTGTGATTATTGCCTTTTAGTTACGGAACCAACTCCATTTGGTTTAAATGATCTTGATCTGGCTTATCAAATGATTACAAAGCTGGGTGTCCCGGCGGGGGTTATCATAAACCGTTCTGATATCGGTGACGGTGAAGTTGAAGCATATTGTTCGAAAAAGAATTTACCTATATTGCAGAAAATTCCCTGGAACCTGGAAGCTGCCCGTTATTATGCCCGTGGTGAATCTGCTGTGAATCATCTTCCTGAATGGCAGGGCCTTTTTAAGGAATTATATAGGAATATTTTAAGCGCCCGGGAAGGAGCTGAGGCAAAGTGAAAAAAATTACAGTTATAAGCGGCAAAGGCGGCACGGGAAAAACTTCGCTTGTCGGCTGTTTTGCCTCGCTTGCCGGTGGAAAAGCAGTTTTTGTAGATGGTGATGTCGATGCGGCTAATCTAAGCCTGATTACAAGACCGGTCCGGCTGGAAGAGCATGAATTTTGGGCATCAAAAGTTGCCAATGTTAACCTTGATAGTTGCGAAGATTGCGGGTTATGCTTAGAGCTCTGCAGGTTTGATGCAATAACCGGGGATTATGCAGTTGACCCGGTGGCCTGTGAAGGATGTGGCTTTTGTTATCATACCTGTCCTTTCGGGGCAATCACAATGAATGAAAGACTTTCAGGAAGATGGTTTGTCTCGCAAACACCCTATGGCAGCCTGGTTCATGCCCGCCTGGGCATAGCAGAAGAAAATTCGGGGAAACTGGTTACGACCATCCGTAATAAAGGAGAGGAACTAACGGAATCGGAAAACAAAGACTACCTGATTATAGATGGACCTCCTGGTATAGGTTGTCCGGTTATCGCCGCCTTGTCCGGGGTGGATGCTGCTTTGATAGTAACCGAACCAACCGTATCCGGGATTCATGACCTGGAAAGAATCCTCGCTGTTTGCAGGCATTTTGGGGTAGAAGCATCTGTTTGCATTAATCGCTATGATCTGGCAGAAGAGCAATCAAAAACCATAGAAGAATACTGCCTGCGGGAAAATGTGCCCCTGGCCGGAAAAATTCCTTTTGACCGTGCCTTTGTCCGGGCAATGATTGAGGGAGTCCCCGTAGTTGATTATGTAGAAGGTGTACTGGTGGAGAAGATTAGCGAAGCTTGGAATACAATGAATTGTTCATAAAGGGTATTGTTTAATAACTATTTTTTTGGTAGAATAAATGCAACCAATTAAATAAACTTAGAGGAGTTTCAAAAATGCCGCGTCCTTTTAAGCCCCGCCGGGTAAGTTCCATGCCCCGCTATACCTACTTTAAACCGACTGGGATCCCGATGCCATTATTGGAAGAAGTGGTACTGACCGTTGATGAGGTGGAAGCGCTGCGCTTAAAAGATATCGAAAAGCTGGAACAGCACGAATGTGCAGAGAGGATGGATGTAGCCCAGAGCACCCTGCAGCGAATCCTGGTTTCTGCCCGGGAAAAATTGACCAGGGCTATAATTGAAGGGAAAGCCCTGCGCATCCATGGTGGTCCTTATGCCCTGAGTAGTGATCAGTCATGCCCGCGCTGCCGCCGCCAGAGGAGGCGCGCCGCTAACCGGGAAGCGTACGAATGTCCCGAATGCGATGAATAAAGGCACTTACTTGCTTTAAACTTTTTTAATAATCCCTTGCCAGTTTTAGATGGAAGTAATAAGCTATACTTAATTGTATGGTTTGTTACTTTTTATATATGGAGAATTATGCATGAAAATATCTGTTGACAGCATTGACCAGAACAGGTTGGGAGTATTATATGGAACCGCTTCCTATGTATTATGGGGTATGCTGCCACTTTACTGGAAGCTTGTTGAAACGGTTCCGCACATCCAGGTCCTCGGACACCGAATTTTCTGGTCCTTTATTTTTATGGTTATAATAGTTGTTATTACCGGCGGCTGGAAAACTATAGTGGTCATTGCCGCAAACAGGCGTAAGCTCCTTTTGATGTTTTTATGCGGTATTGTTATCAGCCTCAACTGGTACGTCTATATCTATGCCATAAATACCGACCAGGTTATTGAAGCCAGTATGGGCTATTTTATTAATCCCCTGGTTGTGGTTTTTCTGGGGGTTATAGTTTTTAAAGAAAAGCTGAGCAAGTGGCAGATTACGGCGCTGGTTTTGGCAGCAGCCGGAGTTCTGCTGGTAGCTTTACAGTATGCCAGGTTTCCCTGGATTGCCCTGGCCCTGGCCGGAACCTTTGCCACCTATGGATTAATCAAAAAAATCATCATGGTTCATCCCATTACCGGTTTGACCCTGGAAACCTTAATTGTTTCGCCGGTGGCGCTCTTCTATTTATTATCTCTTGAAGCTGCAGGCACAGGAGCGATGGGCAGCTCAGACTGGGTCCTGGTCCTGCTTCTGGTTGGGACAGGAGCCGTTACATCAACTCCCTTATTGCTGTACGCAAAGGGTATAGAAAATACCACTTTCTCCATGATGGGATTTCTGCAGTATATTGCCCCCTCAATTAATCTCTTTTTAGGGGTTGTAGTGTTCAGGGAGTATTTTTCGCTCTACCACTTCCTCAGTTTCTGCTTGATCTGGGCCGGCCTGGCCATCTTTACCCTCTCTAACCTCGGCATCCTCCGCGAAACAGCTATCGGCAGTCCTTATTTGAATAATGAAGAAACCTAGCCTGTTGTCTTTCTTTGCATTACTAGTTATTTTGATAAACTCAGGTAAGGAAAGTAAGGATGAAATGAAAGACAGGAAAGCTTAAGGGGGGGTTAAGGTGAAGACGGTAAAAGTGACCTCAAAAGGACAGATTACCCTTCCCATTGAGTTGAGAAATAAGCTTAATATTGAAGAAGACACATATCTGGATGCTTCTATTCTTCAGAATGGAATTTTACTAAAGCCAGTCAGGGATGGAAACCAGTTAGTGCAGGAATACTAGCAAAAGTATGGCAATGAGAGTGGAAAT
Organism: Syntrophomonadaceae bacterium; assembly: GCA_003564505.1. The sequence continues at coordinate 200 of PXFD01000187.1, read as the reverse complement.
TTAAATGAAGCACGGGAAATTTTGAAGAAAGTGCCTTTTTCACTATCGGAACGTTCTGCGGCATTAAGGGAAGAGTAAACTTGGCTGAGCAGATTTATTTTATTGATACCAGCGCTCTTTTTAAAAGATATGTTGAGGAAAGTGGATCAAATGAAGTTAACCGATTATTTGAGGAAGAAGACGTTTGCTATATATCAACT
>PXFD01000180.1 GCA_003564505.1 Syntrophomonadaceae bacterium | reverse complement strand
GCCTGGTATTTCAAAGTCAAAGGGGCATAGATATTCCGGCCAGGGAAAGAAATGTTGGTTATGTTCCTCAGAATTACGCACTTTTTCCGCATATGACTGTTGTTGAAAATATCATGTTCGGAATGAGAAATAGGCATAAGGAGAATGGAAGAGGGGTATTACTTGAACTCTTACGCAGGGTCGGGCTTGAAGGTAAGCAAAAAAAATATCCTCATCAGCTATCTGGTGGTGAAAAACAACGTGCTGCATTACTAAGAGCTTTGGCAAGAAATCCGCGAGTCTTGCTTCTTGATGAGCCATTCTCTGCTGTTGATATTCCGGTTCGTAATATCCTTAGAGATGAAATCAGGACATTTCTTAAAGCATGGCATATACCTATTGTCCTGGTTACTCACGATCCACAAGATCTGGAAATGATGGCGACCAAAATAATTGAGTATGGAGAAAACCCTTTAACTCTATCAAATTGTCAGGCCTGAGAGGCTATAAGCTTATTTAGTAAGATCTTCTTTTTGGTCACCAGGTGTATTAACCTGGCGGACCAGGTGACGGTTAAGAATATGGTCAGGCATTTTGTTGATTAACTTAACCAGCAGGTAGATAACTACCATTGAAAAAAGCAGACGTGCCCAGAGAATCCCGGAAAGATGTGAACCGAGCACCATCATCAGCAGGGTATCCTCAAACAGGCTGTGGCATAAGCTCATCAGGGTAACGGAAGCAAAAAGGTCCCGCCTGGAAAGATTGCCTTTCTGAGCTTCCTGGATAATAAGCCCGCCTCCGTAGCTAATACCCAGGGTCATGCCAATAATGGTTACCGGGGCGGCTTCCCGGCCGATTCCCAGGATGTTCATGATCGGGGCAAGAAGCCTGGTCATCAGGTCACTGATGCCCACCTTTTTAAGGATGGTCAGGATCGTCATCAGGGTGAGAATAATCAAGAAGATCATCACCATGTTACGTATTTCAGCTATAACCCAGGCGCTCCAGGTGGGATCGACTGTTGGCGGGTTCCAAAAGGCACGGTTGGTCTGCTGAAGGGTGTCAGTCATAGTATAAGTAATATGAAGAATCCAACCTAACAGTAAAGCTCCTGCAAGGCGGATTATGAGTGTGATCCGCAGGCGTGTTCCTGCTTTTTGCGCGATCATTGCTTCCACGGGAATGGAGTGGGCGATCAGAATCATAGTTCCCAGTACCGACACCTGGGCAACAGTTAAATCAAGGCCGGGAGCCAGGGAGGCGAAAACTACCATTCCCCCGTAAATGTTGGTTGCCATCGAGGTAGCCCAGACAAGCCCCATTTCACCGGGTAATCCGACCAGTTCCATAACCGGGGCGAGGATGACCCCGATATAATCTATTATGCCCCACTGCTGGAGCAGCCGGGTTACTATGCTTATCGGGATAATTATTTTAAAAAGCGTGATGCTGGTTTGCAGTGCATTTTGCAATAGATCACGCGCTGTTTTTATAAATGAAGCAAACATTGAGTTGAATCTCCTTCATCCTGTTGTCTTATATTTCACTCAAAAGATAATATCATAGTATTGAAAAGGCAGGCAAATCAGTAATAACTTTTTATGCTCGACACTTTATAGACAAAAATTTATTAGCAAAGCTCTTTTTGGCAACTTAATTGTTATTATGTAATATATCTATGTTATAATGTATTAACAAGCACACGCTACTTAGTACTTAGAAAGGAGAATCAATAATGGTTGAATTAGAAATGAAGGAAAATAGAGTGCCCTGGTATAAAAGGATTTCACCCTGAATAATGATCTATCTCCTGCTGGGAGCAGGGTTCGGGTTATACAGTTTGATATCTTATATTTTTCAGTAGAATGAATAGTGTTTTTTATGGTTCCCAGGGTTGATTATAGTTTGGCCAGCCGCCCATTAAGCGACCCATGATGCTTTCCACAAGCTCGGGAAAGACACCATAGAGCAAGGTGACCAGATGCATATAGCGTGGCAGGGTAAGTTCTTTTTTCCTGTCTGCCACTCCTTTTACTATTGCTGCAGCAACCTTATCGGGCATATAGCTGCTATTTAAATTGTAGAAGCGGCTTTGACGAACACTTTTCATGTGTCCATCCATCATTCCGGTTTTAACCAGTGAAGGGAACACTGCGGTCAGGCTGATATTATCCTGCTTAAGCTCATGACGAATAGCAGCAGTGAGACCGGCCACGGCAAACTTTGAAGCGCAATAAGCACCTGTACCAGGTAAGGGAAACCTGCCCAGAAGTGAAGACATATTTACTATATGGCCTGACTGCTGCTTTTGCATATATGGAACAACTGCACGCAAGCAATAAATTGTACCCATTAGGTTTGTTTCAATCTGTCGCTGAACATCTTTATTTTTTAGCCCTCCAAAACCGGCATTCTTCATTACTCCAGCAATGTTAAAAAGAAAATCTATTTGTCCAAAACGGTTCAGTGTTTCATCAGCCAGGTGCACGGTCTGACTTAAAACTGATACGTCGGTCGGTACATAAATACATTCTGTATCGAGTTCTGAAGCAAGAACTTTAAGTGGATTTTCCTGTCGGGCTGCCAGAACCAGTTTCACATCATATTTTGCCAGCTTTTCCGTAATGGCCCGGCCTATCCCCGCACTGGCTCCTGTTACAATAGCTACTTTACCCTGGTAAGACTCCTTTAGCTTATCTTTCATAAATATTTCTCCACATTTTTAAAATTTTATCGGTTCAAGACTGCTTGTAAAGTAATTACAAATGCTTACATTAGCCTGCCATGATATTATCATTGGTCTGTTAGAGCGGTCAAATCAACTGTTTATGATGATTTAAATAAACCTGACTCTAGGCAGGGGTAAAAATATTGAATAATTCGGAAACTGCTGGTAATATGGCAGTAGTGTTTTACTTGTAAAATATTAGGCAATACTGGAACCACTTAAGTTAAAATAGGTCTAAGCAGTTCCCGAGTAAGTATATTAAACAACAGGCCGGGTGACGGAAATGACAGCAAACCAGGAAACTTCCGAAATGCAGAGTATAGAATGGAAAGGGGGAAAATATGCCGGGCAGTTAAAAGATAGCATCCCCCATGGGCGGGGCAGATTCATGCTGCCAGATGGAACCAGGTATGAGGGTGAATGGAAAGAAGGATATCCCAACGGTAAAGGAAAGCTAGTATATGCAAATGGAGACATCTACAAAGGCGAATTTTTTAAAGGCAAACGACACGGATACGGAATCAAGATAGAGGCTGATGGTGAAAAAAGTTCCGGTTTTTGGGAAAGTGGCAAATTGATCAGGGCCATGTCGCTGGAAGAAATGAAAAGGGAGATGCAGGGCAAAACAGTCCCGGGAAGTGAAAAACCAGGCATCACACCAGATTGGACTGAACCGGCAATAAATGTACAGAACCTGAGTCACCGTTATGGCAGGCTACAGGCAGTTAAAGATATCAGCTTTTCAGTGCGCCCCGGTGAAATTCTTGGCTTTCTCGGACCTAACGGTGCCGGCAAATCTACTACCATAAAAGTTTTAACCGGCCAGTTGGCCTTACAGCAGGGCTCTGCGCAAATCCTGGGCCGGGATATTGGCCGGGATGACCCTGTTCTGCAGGCGCAGATCGGGGTTACCTTTGAAGAAAAAAACCTGTACCTTGAAATGACTGCTCTTGAAAACCTCGATTTCTTTGCATCGCTTTTTGGTATCAGCAAGCCCAATTCCCTGGAAGCATTACGGAGGGTTGGTCTCGCAGACCGGGCCAGGGATCGAGTCGGAAAGTATTCTAAAGGCATGCGGCAGCGCCTGATGATTGCCCGCGCGTTTATTAATAAACCGCAGGTATTATTTCTTGATGAACCAACAGACGGACTTGATCCGGTTACTGCTGTAGAAATAAGAAAAACCATCAGGGAAGAAGCAGAAAGGGGAGCAGCAGTTCTGCTGACAACCCATAACATGCATGAAGCCGATGAGCTATCCGACCGGGTGGCTTTTATTAACGAAGGTGAAATAGCAGCCCTTGATACAGCTGAAAACCTGAAACTTAAATACG
>PXFD01000055.1 GCA_003564505.1 Syntrophomonadaceae bacterium | reverse complement strand
TTCTTGGTTGGGCCCTGGTTGATGAATTTGAATGTGAATTAATGGTTAACAATGTTTTGGAAGACGGTTATTTTCCCGAAGACTATAATGAATTTTTACTGCGGGAAGATGAATCCCGGGTCAACCTGCGTCAGAAGACTAATGACTGTGTCTTTCTGGATAATGAAAGATGTCTTTTCGCCAATAAAATTACCACTGTCATTCCGATTATCGGTGGTGGCGAGCAAATCGGCACATTGCTCCTGGCCCGTTTTAATGAACTCTTTGACGCAGAAGATTTAATCCTTGCCGAAACAGGAGCTACAGTTGTTGGTATGGAAATACTCAGAGCCAAGGCAGATATAATTGAAGAGGATGCCCGCAATAAAGCAGTAGTCCAGCTGGCTGTGGCGACTCTTTCCTATTCTGAACTCGAAGCCGTAGAGCATATCTTTGAAGAGCTTGGTGGATCCGAAGGATTGCTAGTTGCCAGCAAGATTGCTGATCAACTCGGGATTACCCGCTCTGTCATTGTTAACGCCCTGCGTAAGTTTGAAAGCGCTGGAGTAATTGAATCTCGTTCGCTTGGCATGAAAGGAACCTATATTAAAGTGTTGAATCCTTTCTTGCTGGACTACCTGGCCAAGAAATCTAAGCCTTTTTAGTAAGAAATATATAGGGGCTTGGACCAAATTAGCTATAAATAAAAAAAGGCGGGCCACTTAAAAAGGGCCCGCTTCTTTTTTAAATTAAAAAGAGGATTTCCAATCATGATTGAGAATATTATACCTTTGTTTAATCGATATTATTATATTTATTTCCAGGAGGTATAAGATGACCCCAGAACAGGTAGTAATAAGCACACCGGATGAAGATATTTATCCCCAGCCAATACTTGGCACAATTCAAAAAGTAGCAGAAGGTAAAAATACAATTACCTTTGTCGGATCAGCATCCGGTAATGATGAAAAAAAAGCCTTGACACTTACCTGGCATCAACTGCATCAGGATGCTAAGGCAATGGCGGCTATGCTTCAAAGTAAAGGAGTAAAGCCGGGAGATCATATAGCTTTGCTTGGCCCGACCACCCGGAACCTGGTGACAGCAATACAGGCGGTCTGGTTGGCCGGAGGCAGTGTCAGCATGCTGCCAATCCCGATGCGCTTTAGCTCTGTCGAAGAATTTGCCAACCAAACCAGGTCCTTAATGAAACACGGTGATATAAGTTTGCTGCTCCTAGATCCTGATCTGGCAGCCTTTCATGAAACCCAGCCGGGCGATCCACCGGTAGTTCTCTTAGATGAGCTTGAGCCTAAAGATGGTCGGCCTGGTCTAGAAGATTATAAAGAAGTTTCCTATGATCCGGAACGGCTGGCTGTCTTGCAGTTTACATCTGGTTCTACTTCCAGCCCAAAAGGAGTTATGCTAACCCATAAAAAGCTGGAAGCAAACCTTTTCGGAATGATTGCTGCATCACAAACAACACCGGAAGATACCTTTGTTTCCTGGCTGCCTCTTTATCATGATATGGGATTGGTCGGACTGCTGACAGTTCCAATGGTCAGTGGATGCAACCTGGTTCTGGCTTCACCGCAGGATTTTTTATCCCGGCCTGCTGACTGGCTCCGCTGGATGAATGACTATAAGGGAACCGTAACATCAGGACCGAACTTTTCCTGGGTTCTTGCAACCCGCGCATTTCGCAGGATGACAGATACCGGTGAAATGCTTGACCTGTCCGGGGTTAGATTAGCTCTAAATGGGGCTGAGCCGGTTGATCCGGACGTGGTTAAATCCCTGGTCGAAACGGCAAAGCCTCATGGGTTTAAACCCGGAGCAGTTTTCTGCGCATTTGGTATGGCTGAGCTATCGTTGGGCGGAACATTTCCTCCTCCTATGAGAGGAATGGTAACCGATACTGTTGACAGAGATTTGCTGGAAACAGAACGGGTAGCAAAGCCTGTAAGTGAAAACGAAGAAAACTCAAGAAGTTTCCCTTTATTGGGTACACCTATCGCCGGTCTTGAAATGAGGGTTCGTGATCTTACTACAGGTGAAATCAGGGGCATGCGCGAGGTTGGCGAGCTTGAGATCAGGGGCACTTCTGTAATGGATGGCTACTATAAACGCCCGGAGTTAAATGACAGTCTTTTTACTGACGGCTGGTTGAAAACAGGGGACCTGGCTTATTTTGTAGATGGCCCTGACGGAAGTCCACCCGAACTGATACTCTGCGGCAGGATAAAAGATGTGATAATTATTTCCGGACGTAATATCTTTCCGGAGGATATTGAAAGGGCTGTTGGAACTGTTAACGGTGTGCGAGCCGGCAATGTAATTGCTTTTGGCGTTGAAGGCAGTAAGCGCAAGGAAACTATTGTGGTGGTGGCTGAAGTTAGATCTGAAGAGCCGGAGGAAGTGAAAAAGGCTATCCGTGAACAGGTTGTAGGTATTGTAGGTTTTCCGCCGCGTGATATTATAATGGTTCAGCCCGGAACACTTCCGAAGACCAGCTCGGGTAAACTGCAGCGCACGCTTTGCCGCTCACAATATCTCGAAAATGAGTTGAAATTACTTTAAAGAGCTATAAAAATATGCATTAACTGTTATACATCAATTGATTCAGCCCAGCCCAAACGATCAGAAAGCGCAGTTTTATTCAACAGGCTGGACAGCTACTAAAATAATTAGAATGGTTATTTATCAATAATGATGGGAGCTGAGACGGCTATAATTCTCAGTTCCCTTAATTTAATGAAAACCAAAAAGTACAGTTATAGCAAATCCGGTGATCATAACAACTACCAGCATGGGCAGAGTCAAAATAACAAACTCCTTGATTTCTACCTTGTAATATTCCTTGGTCAAAGAAAAACAGGGGTGAGCTGGCGATATAATATGCCCTGCAGTTGAACCTGCATAGAGAAATGCGAAGTAAGCGGTAGTTACTGCTCCACCTGCAGGGATTAGAGGTGTAAATAAAGGAAACAGAATAACCACACTGGCTGAATTATCGCCGGTAAGCATCCCAACCAGGAATGATATAACTGCAATCAGTATTATCACAGGAATCCCTAAATCAAGAACCAGGTTTGTCATGTCGGAAATAACTCCGGTATGGGTTAGCATTTCCTTATAGAGCATAATTCCAACAATAACTAAAGCTACAGGCAGTTTTATACCCGGTATAATCATGGTTCGAAACCTGTTACCCAACTCATTTTTCAGGTTTTCCCCCGGCAAATAGTTTAAAAGTGCGATAATTATGCCAATCAGAAGGGCAAGGGGAAAATAGAACTCGAAAAAAACTACCAAAATTAAAATTATTATTAACGGAAGTATGCTTTGCAGTAATCGCCTAACCTTGTACCATGAAAAAGAATTATTTTTAAAATCTTTTTCGTGGTTGTAGCCTTTAAAAAGAAATATAAATCCAAAGATTACCCCAACAATAGTTAAAGGCAGGTTATGTAAAAAGAATCGGCTTAAACTAATACCTGACAGCTGGGAAGCAATAATCAGGCTGGGGAAAAGTGGAAACATAAAGTACAGGACATGCCTGAACCAGTTGTTAATAACTGCCTGCTTTACTGGTTTAGCTTCCAGGCGGGTTCCTGCTTCTGCACAGAGTGGTGCAGAAAGAATGGCCCCACCGGGTACAGTCAACATACCAATAAGCATGGGCATTGCTGCGGTTATTATTCTAATATCGGAAATAAGTGTGTTTAGATTTTCTATAATTTCTTCGAGAGCGCCTGTTTCTTTAAGGATATGCCCTAAAACACCAAGCAGGATAATGCTGATTACCAGCATTATTGTAATACTGTTCCATAATCCATTAAAAAGCACCAACAAATAATCTTCTGCCGACAATACTGTAAGCAGGCCAAGAGCAATTGCACCTGCAATCATGGTCAGGCCAATATTTACTTTTTTATAAATACAGGTCAGTATAATGAATATTGAACCGGACAAAGCTATATACCAGGGCATAGGTTTCCTCCTGCATTATCTTATGATAACCCAGCAATATCCTGAACGCAATATTATCTGCTTAACAGATAATTATCCATTAATTTGC
>PXFD01000047.1 GCA_003564505.1 Syntrophomonadaceae bacterium | reverse complement strand
TTAGCACTCTCGACTCAAAAACCTGGTATTCATTTAAAATAAAATCCTTGCGAAGAATAGGCAGTTCGGTGCATTTTTTGACCTGGCTAATATAATTAGGATCACCTTTAAAGTATTTGTTTTCAGTAATTACAGAAATTGCCCCGGCACCCCCGCGCTGGTAAGCCCTGGCTAATCTTACCGGGTCAAAATCTGAACAAAGTAAACCTTTAACCGGCGAAGCGCGTTTTACTTCAGCTATTATTTTCAAGGCACCGCTACCTTGCAGGTTTTGCTTAAAACTGCGAGGCTTTTCTATCTTTCCAAGGGCGCTGGTGATAATACCCAGTGGCCGGGAGGCTTCCAGGCTGGCAACTTCTCTTTTTTTATTGCTGACTATCTGTTCCAGTAACATTTTTATCAGGCGGAAGATGAAAGACTTACCGCCCCTGCCTCCCTTCTACTGTTATCATTAGTGCAGCGCTTCAACAGCTCCAACCTGTGTAGGGCTTCCCCGGAATCAATAGCTTCACAGGCCGGCTTTAGTCCTGCTTCAATACTTTCAGCTTTACCCGCCGTGTAAAGCGCTGCGGCAGAGTTTAAGACAACTATATCCCGCGCAGCACCCCGCTCACCCTTTAGCACACTTTGTATGATGGCAGCATTTTTCTCTGTTCCCCCGCCCTGAAGTTCTTCCGGCCTGGGAACAGGGAGTCCAAACATATCAGGAGTGATTTCATAAGTATTGACCAGGCCTTGCCTGACTTCCGTCACCCTGGTAGCACCAAGGGTGGATATTTCGTCCAGTCTGCCGGCTCCATGCACGACCAGTGCTCTTTTTACACCCAGTCTTGACAGCACCGTGCCCAGTGCTACCGTCAGCTCAGGGCTGTAAACACCCATTAACTGGTATTCAGCCCTGGCCGGGCTGACCAACGGACCCAGCAGGTTAAATATTGTCCTGATCCCGATTTCTTTCCTTGCCTTTACAGCATGCTTCATTGCAGCATGGTAAACGGGGGCAAATAGAAATGCTATACCGGCTTCCTCCATAGCACCTGCAGCAGCGCCGGGATCTGAATCAAGATTAACTCCAAGAGCTTCCAGCACATCGGCACTGCCGCACTTGCTCGAAACGGAGCGGTTGCCATGTTTGGCAACAGGCACTCCGCAGGCTGCAACGACAAAAGCGGTTGCCGTGGATATATTAAACGTATAGGACTGGTCACCGCCAGTTCCACAGGTATCGATTATACCGCTGCTGTTCAGATTCACCTTTGCCGCCCCAGATCTGATAGCCCGGGCAAAACCTGTAATCTCTTCTTCAGTTTCTCCTTTAACCCGCATTGCGGTAATTAAGCCGGCAATCTGGGCATCTGTTGCCTGCCCGTTCATGATTCCTTCCATTACATCGCAGGCATCACCTTCACTGAGATTGGACTGTGCTGCGGCTGCAGCAATAGCTTCCGTAATCTTCATTGCTAAAACCCTCTCCTTCTAAAAAGTTTTTTATGATTTGTTTACCATCTTCGGTTAATATTGATTCGGGGTGAAACTGGATACCCCATACGGGTGCCCGGGTGTGCTTCAAACCCATAATTTCTCCATCTTCAGAAGTTGCCGTCACAAGTAACTCTGGCGGCAGGCTTTCGGCATTTACAACCAGGGAATGATAGCGGGCCGCTTTAAAATTTGGCCTGGCTCCCTCAAATATTTCCCTGCCGTTGTGAGCGATCAATGAAACTTTGCCGTGCATCAGCTTTCGGGCGGGCATTATTTCTCCTCCATATGCCTGACCGATCACCTGGTGGCCCAGGCAGACTCCCAGCAGGGGGAAAAAACCGTTTAGCTCCCTGACAATATCCAGGCAATTACCGGCCCCATCAGGATTACCCGGTCCCGGTGAAAGAACTATTCTCTCAGGCGCCATGGTAATGATCTCGGCAGGCGTTATTTGATCATTGCGATATATTTTTATTTCCTTTTTACCGGCCATTTCACCGATATATTGAACCAGGTTGTAGGTAAATGAATCATAATTATCAATGACTAAAATCACATTAATCCCTCCTCGGCAAGTTGTAAGGCCCTGATTAAAACTTTAGCCTTATTGACAGTCTCCTCATACTCACTGTCTGGATCTGAGTCGGCAACTATACCAGCCCCGGCCTGGGCGTAGGCCTTGCCGCCGGAAAATATGATGGTGCGTATCGTGATACAGGTATCCATGCTGCCGGAATAAGAAAAGTAACCGACAGCTCCGGCGTAGGGGCCGCGTTTAACAGGTTCCATTTGATCGATAATTTCCATCGCCCTGATCTTGGGGGCACCTGAAACTGTTCCGGCAGGAAAACCTGCTACCAGGGCATCAAGAGCATCTTTCCCATCTGCAATTATGCCTTTAACTTCAGAAACAAGGTGCATGACATGAGAATAGCGGTCACAGTTCATGAATACGGGAACTTCGACGCTGCCATATTTTGCGACCCGCCCCAGGTCATTGCGCCCCAGGTCAACCAGCATTACATGCTCTGCCCGTTCTTTAGGATCACTTAATAACTCTTCTTCCAGCGCTTTATCACTTTCCGGACTCACACCCCGGGGCCTGGTTCCGGCGATGGGCCTGTTTTCGACAATACCGTTATCAAGGCGGACCAGCATTTCCGGTGAAGCTCCGGCCACTTTCAAATCATTAAAGTTAAGGTAATACATGTATGGAGAAGGATTAATTGAACGCAGCGCGCGGTAAACTTCAAAGGGTGATGCCTCTGTTTGCACTGCAAATCTTTGCGAAAGGACCGCCTGAAGAATGTCACCGGACCGTATATGTTCTTTAATTTTTTCAACCTTGCGGTAAAATTCCGGCCGGCTGATACCGCTTTCAACTTCAAGTTCCTGGTTATGCTGCCGGGGCAGGTCGGAATTTAAGATGTTTTTCGGCTGGTTGTTCCGGATCGCTGCTGTCAACTGCTCAATCTTATTTACAGCCTGTATGTATGCTTTTTCCGGATCGGAAGTAATCCTGGCATTCACTATCACTTTAAGCTTGGAAGTTAAATGATCAAAGGCAATTACACTTTCCGGAAAGATCAGGCAGGCATCAGGCAGGTCGAGGTCATCAAAGGGCTGATCGGGCAGATGCTCAAACTGACGGACAGAGTCATAACCGATATAGCCGACAGCGCCTCCAAAAAAACGGGGCAAATCGGGGCTTTCCACTGCCCTGAAAGATTTTAGCATATCGCGCAGCACTGCATCCAGGCTGCCCTGCTTCCTGGTAATCTTTTTACCATTATTAATTTCAATTTCATTACGATGAGCCTTAACGGTTAAAAAGGGGTCACCGGCAATAAATGAATAACGAGATAGCCTGGCGCTGCCTTCCACACTTTCCAGCAGGCAGGAACTGCCTTCACTAAAAACTTTGGAATAGACCGAAACCGGAGTTTCCAAATCTGCGACGATCTCCCGCCAGACTGGGATCAGGTTATAATCTTGCCGGGCAAGCTTGATGAATTCTTCTTTCGTCGGACAGTATGATGCTTTTACTAACATTTTTATAAGCTCCTTTCAAAAATAAAAAACCTTTCACCCTGGATAAGGGCGAAAGGTCACTTCCGCGGTACCACCTTAGTTAGATTCCTTGAATCAAACATCCCCACCTATATTTCGATTCAAAGTGTCTCAGCCGTCATTGCATCTCAAACCACCTGAAAATAAAAAACCTCTCGTCCACTGGGACGAAAGGCTATCTTCCGTGGTGCCACCCGGCTTGAGACTCCGGTCCTGCTAAAGGCAGAACTTGAGGATAAGGAATCTCTCTCGTTTCAGGTACAGGCCATTTACTAATAATCCTGGCCGATACCTGCCCCGTTTTCACGGTCAGGGTTTCCGTCAGAGCCTACTCGCATAATTATTATGCTTTTGGTCTGCTGCTCACAGGCCCATTCAGTTTGCCGGTATGTGCCTGCTTTCCACTGCCGCAGGTTCGCTGTAACACCCTGTACAAACTTACTATTCCTGATCAAAGCATTTGGCAATCTTTAGTTCTGTATTTTATAACACAATCCCGACGGCATGTCAAACTTTTTT